>JBEDJV010000064.1:0-7667 GCA_041172545.1 Bacteroidota bacterium
CGGTTTATGAACCAGGTATTGAATTTTCACTTGGAACATGGTTTTCCATTTTGTCGGGTTTACTTAAAACAAGTCGAAACGAGAACTGATCTAATCGAAGCAGAACTTGTTGTCGAGCAAGGTCCACATTACGTTTGGACGGAAATTCACCTAAAAAATGAACTTCCCGTTTCAACGAATACCTTGCAAAGTATCATCGGCATTCGATTGAATGATGAATACAATGAAGCGCTATTTAATGCCATTGAACAGCGTGTCATACAAACTGGAATCTTTGCTTTAAAGAAAAAGTGCGAAGTTCTCTTCACGGACAGAGGCGCTGAACTTTTTGTGTACCTTGAACGAGTGAAAGCGAGTTCAGCACAAGGAATCGTAGGCTTTCAGCCGAATCCACTGACCAATGCGCCAACCTTTACCGGTGACATGCAACTTAAACTGATAAATACAGTGAAGCACAACGAATCGTTTCAATTTGCGTGGAAAAGTATTCAGCCGAGAACCCAGGCTTTACAAAGCAGTTTAATTGTTCCTTACTTATTTAAATCGCCTTTTGGTGTCATTGGCGATTTTCAATTGTACAAGCGGGATTCTAGTTTTTTAGATGTTAAATCGACTTTAGGAATTCAGTATCAATTTCAAAATGGCTGGCAACTACGGGCAAATTATTATTTCGTGAATTCATCCGTCATTTCACAGGCGAATGCAAACCCAATGTTTTCAAAATTAGCTAGTCTAAAAACAAATAGTTACGGATTGGTTCTCTTTCAACGAAAACTGGATTACATTCCAAATCCAAGAAAAGGTTTTTCCGTTTTTATGGAAGGTCAACTTGGGGAGCGAAAAATGGAACAAAGCTCGGAATCCATTTGGAAGACTCAGGCCTCGATTTCTTATTTTCTTCCCTTGGCTGGAAGAATGACATTTCTCACTCATTTCGAACTAGATTCGTATCACGCTCCAAGCATTTATCAAAATGAACTCTATCGGTTTGGCGGAACTAATTCCTTACGCGGCTTTAATGAGGAAAGTATCTTCGCCTCAACAAAAGCAATGTTGACCTTCGAATACCGTTTCCTTTTGGATAAAAATTCGTCAGTTTTTGCCTTTTTTAATCAGGGATATTATGAAAACACCTCGCTGAGTTATGTGAAAGATCAGCCATATGGTTTTGGTTTTGGTATTTCCGCTGGAACGAATTTGGGTATTTTTCGATTGGCTTGTGCACTTGGAAAGGAATTTAATAATCCCATTCAATTGAACGCGGGTAAAATACACATTGGATACATTTCTTATTTTTGATAAATGAAACTTATTTTTGCTAGTCACAACGCCCACAAAGCATCCGAAATTCAAAGCATTCTTCCTTCTTGGATTGAAATAAATACCTTGTCAGAGCTAAACTATTTGGAGGAAATTCCAGAAAATGAAGCGACAATCGAAGGGAACTCTCAATTTAAAGCACGTTTTGTTCACCAGAAATTTGAACAGAATTGCTTTGCCGATGATACAGGATTGGAGATTTTTGCCTTAGATGGACGTCCAGGTGTGCATTCTGCTCGTTATGCCGGAGAACAACGAGACTCCGCAGACAACATGGATAAAGTCTTGATGGAATTAGAAACAATATCAGATCGTTCGGCTCAATTCAAAACGGTCATCACCTTGTTTTGGGAAGGTGAGGAACATCAGTTTGAAGGAATTGTCCGCGGTAACATCGCCAGCATTAAAAAGGGTTCTGAAGGATTCGGCTATGATCCGATTTTTATTCCGGAAGGAGAAACGCGCAGTTTTGCCGAAATGTCATTAGCAGAAAAAAGTCAGTTTAGTCACAGAGCAAGAGCCATTGAAAAACTGGTCGCTTTTTTCAATACCCTTCCAAATCACTAATAACGATGGCTACATTTTTAACATCCCCATTAATTGGTGGAGTTAATTTTGTGATCTTCACCCGCAATTGATGAATTCCATGTAATTCTTTTCGGATGCGTATGTTGATGCGCTCTCCTACATGCTCAATCAATTTAGATCGGATGGCCATTTCGTCTTTCACGATTTGATGAATGGCAACGTAATCCACTGTTTGATTTAGATCGTCTGTTTCAGCAGCAGATTGAAAATCGGTCAATAAAGCAATGTCAACAAGGTAATGTCCACCAATGAGCGCTTCTTCTGGAAGACAACCATGGTGTGCATACAATTGAATTCCATTAACTTCAATGACTTGCTTCATCACGTAAATTTTGTATGGCAGTTAATCCAGATGCAAGTCTATCCAGGACTTCTTCCTTGCCCAAGAACGCTGAAATATCAAACATTCCTGGTCCAGCGCCAACACCTGTGACACACAAACGGTACGGCAATAATACCGCACCAATTCCCACTTGTTTTGCTTCTAAAAATGCTTTGAAAGCCGTTTCAATTTCGCTTGCTGAGAAATCATTAATTTCTGAAACGATAGACTTCCATTCGGAAATGTATCCTGTTGTTTCATCTTTCCATTTTTTCAGAATCGTCTCTTTGTCGAATACCGTGGGACGATTGAATAAGTAAGCACCTTCTGTCAAGATATCCTGAGCAAAAGTAGCACGTTCCTTCATCAAACCACAAATGATCGCTAAACGATCAAGTGGCATATCGAAACCACCGATTTCGTTCAATTGAGCAGCAATTTCTTCGTTGTTCAATGCGCGTAAATAGTGTTGTTGGAACCATTTTGTTTTATCAGGGTCAAACTTTGCTCCTGCTTTTGAAACACGCTCTAAAGTAAATGCTTCACATAATTCATCCAGTGTAAAGATCTCTTGTGTCGTTCCAGGATTCCAACCAAGAAGTGCTAGCATGTTAATGAACGCTTCCGGTAAGTAACCTTTTTCGCGGTATCCAGAGTACAGTTCACCTTCTGCGGTTGTCCAGTTCGTCGGGAAAACCGGGAATCCCAATCGGTCGCCGTCGCGTTTCGATAATTTTCCATTTCCATCCGGACGCAGTAACAAAGGTAAATGTGCAAATTCAGGACAATCCCAACCAAATGCTTCATACAACATAACGTGAAGTGGGGCAGAAGGCAACCATTCTTCACCGCGGATTACATGGCTTATGTTCATGGTGTGGTCATCCACGATGTTTGCCAAGTGGTAGGTCGGCATACCGTCGCTTTTGAAAAGTACTTTATCGTCTAAGTTATTTGTATTTACGACCACCCATCCACGAATTAAATCGTGAAAACGAATATCTCTGTTGCGTGGCATTTTCATACGAATCACGTATGGATGTCCCTCTGCTAATAATTTCTCAACCTCTGTTTGCGGCAACGTAAGTGAATTTCTCAAGGAAGTGCGAGTCACACTATTATACTGCCAATTGGGCATTCCCATCGCTTTCGCTTGGTTGCGCATGTTGTCTAATTCTTCTGCGGAATCAAATGCGTAATAGGCTTTGTCTTCTGTTACCAATTGTTCAACATATGGACGGTACATTTCTTTTCGCTCGGATTGAACGTAAGGTCCAAAATCTCCACCAAGTCCAGGTCCTTCCGTTGGCATTATGCCACACCAGTTCAATGCATCCATGATGTACTCTTGTGCACCAGGAACGAAACGTGTTTGATCGGTATCTTCGATGCGAATCAAAAATGTTCCATTGTGTTTTTTAGCGAAAAGGTAATTGTATAATGCTGTACGCACACCACCCATGTGTAATGGTCCCGTTGGGGAAGGTGCAAAACGAACGCGAACGGCTTTTTCTGACATAGCTTGATTTTTGTGCAAAGATACATCAAATTCAAAGTTTTTTCCGACATTTTTCCTGCTAGAAATCATAAGACTTCTTGATTATCGTCATGTTTCTATTCGGTTAAAGGATGGAACTTTGTGAAAAACAAAACATATGACAACGAAAGTGAATATCATCGACCAACATTTGGAGAACCAAGATTGGTTAAAAAGACTCGATTTTTATAAAGAAGAAATCACGATTTTGAAGGAACGATTGGATGAGGTGACGGGAAAAAATAACGCCAGTGATTTTCTGAAGGACGTGGAACATTATCAAAATCAATTTATTGTTCAACGAAATAATATCGATGAATTAGCTCATGCTATTAAAAAGAATGAACACAGATTGGTTCAAGAAGTCCATACGAATCCGATAGCCGTTGATCACCGAAAAGTAGAAAACCACGATGCAGAAGCGGATTTCATCGGTTATTTTGAAAAGAACTTCGCCGAATTAAGAAGCGAATACAATAAGTTCTTATCCAAATGGATGTAGAAATTTACAGTCATGGAAAGAGGTGAAATATTCCTCTTTCTATGGTTGAATTAGACGAAGTTTCATTCCATTTTCTCCTTCCAAAAGCAGGATACCTGGACTTGATGTCGTTTTAAAGATGTTTTCACCTTTCGTTAGAGAAAAAGTAGAAATCTTCCTTCCCATTCCATCATAAAGGTTAACGACTTGATCTGTTACTGAAATGAGTTTTAATTCATTCGGAGACATAAAGAATGCTTGGAATTCACTTGTTTCGATAGGGTCAATATTTGATGAACCGCCTAAGTCAATTTTAACGACATATTCCAATACGTTTTGACATGAATCATCATAAATAGCATAGTTAACAAGTCCACGCGTGATGTCATCATAGCCATCATAAATCAATCCTTCGATGTAACTTGAGTCAGATGAGCAAAAGCAATTGGCATTTACATCAAAGTTTTTGTCAGTAGCATTCTCTAGGTTGTAAAGCAGGTTGCTACAAATGATGTTATCAGAAATGTCCATAGAATTTGGTGACCATCCTGTGATGACAATTCCTCTGTCGTTATTCAATATTTGATTGTTGGTGATGTTGCTATTATCACCCATACGCATGGCTGTCCCATTTCCTTGAAAAAAACAATTGTTAACGTTCATCGATCCTGAGGCATCAATTCCAATTTCATTGTTTTCGAAACTACAATTTACAATGGTATTGCTATTGGCTTCTGTTATAGCGTTCGTATTATTAGTGAAAATACAATCCGTAATCGTTCCTGGAGAACCTATAATGTTGTTTCCATTTCCAGTAAAAGTACAGTTAGACACATTAATGTAATTCGACCAAGTGAAAGAGCAGAAATTATTTAAAAATTGACAATTTGTAGCGGTCAGTGTACCGTAAGAAATTTGTGCTGCGTTCCCAACGCCATTTCCTTCAAACAAACAATTGGAATAAACCATGTCAGCATTGAATTGAACCGCATATTGGTTATTTTTAAATTCACATCCGTTGAAATTGTAACTTACTCCTGGTTCTGCGATGTCATTGTGCAATCCGTAGAAGGAATTCGTTAAGTTGAAATGGTCCATTTCCACGAGTCCACCCTGACTTCCTTTAATGCGGATACCTAACCAGTTTGATTCATTTCCTAGTATCGTTGAAGTAAACGTAATCGGACTACTTGCTGTTCCAATGGCATTCAAGGTTCCGCGTACTTCTAAATAAATGTAATTTCCTGTATTAAAACTTTGATCTGCAGTTACTCGAACGGTTGTTCCTGGTTCAATCGTGAGTGTTTTACCTGGGAAAATCACTAATGATTGCGTTAATAAATAGGGGCTATTGGCAGCGGTCCAAGTGGTATTTGCGTAAATTCCACCTCCAACAACTGTTTGAGCTTGACTTGTTCCAACAATAAATAAAACGAGTGTAAGAAAAAATGATTTCATGAGATAGGGTTAATAACATTGTATGAACAACGAAAAAATGAGTTTGTTCATGAAATTCGATTTTTTTATTCCACGCAAAACAGCGTATCATAACATGGAGAGAATCCTGCCCAAATCCCCAATAGTCCGGGTATGTTTGACGGAACATTGATTGGTGTTGAAAAGGGATTTGAGGCGGAATTCAATTGTGCGTATTTCTTGTCGTAAAAGGTATAGACGTGTTGGTCCATTTTTGAAAACTTGACAACTACAGAGTCACCTAGACGGTAATAGCGTTTGTATGGTTTGAGATGTGTGGTATCTTTTCGTTTTAACGGATTTTCATAATAAAATTCGATGGTTTGTCCATCAAAGAATTGATCGGAGAAAAATCCACCATAACCTCGCTTATAAATATCGTCAATGGGAGCACCATTAAAGATATTCACGCGTTTAACTTCCCATTTATAAGCATCAAATTGTTGTGCCGGATCACTCAATTTGGCCCAGGAATAACCGTAGTCACTTGTTCCTGGTTCTGATTTCCAATAAAGCGAATCTAAGGGTGTTGGAGTTGGTAAATAGGTAGTTCCTTGGAATGTTTTTCCTTCGTGAAGAATCTGCAAGGTATAGGATTGATTGGCTTCCGCAACGAGTTCAGTTGAGCTATAAACTTTAATTGGGAGCAGCAAGGCCTCGTTCCAATCCAAGCGAAGCATTTCGGCTACTTTTTTCTGACTTTCAATGGGTAATTCGGGAATAGTGAATAGACTCAATGGAAAGGTATCGTTGCCGTGAATAACGGATAGATTCGCATCGTAAACAAACCGAGCAATGTACGCTGCTAAATCACTTTGCTCATAAATATTTGCACTTTGTGAAAGCATGACAATGGGATGTCCACCAGTTTCGATGATTCCGTCCACAACCAATTGGTTTTGATATCCTGGGATATCGATTTTCACTTCCTTCGTACAGGAAAATAACGTGATTAAAAGGACTACCCACCAACTTTTCATAGGTTGAAGTTAGGGAATTATTCAATGGCATGTTTCCAACAGGCAACCTTGTTGGTACTTACTTCAATTTTTCCTAAAAACAATCCTGCAAATCCAACTTGATGAATCAGTGTGTCTTTGTCTTGTTTGTTGCGGTGAATGGATGGTGCTTCCATAAAAGTATGCGTGTGTCCACCGAGAATGAGGTCAATGTGTTCATTTTCTACAGCAAGTCTCACATCGGATGGTTTTTTCGCATCGGAATAACTATAGCCTAAATGCGATAAACAAATAATGAAATCGCAGCCTTTATCATGTAATTCCTTCGCGGTATTATTCGCCGTTACGATGGGATCTAAGTAAAGGGTTTGACCAAAGTTATCTGCAGAAACAAGTCCCTCTAATTGAATGCCTATGCCAAACACGCCAATTTTCAATCCTGCTTTACGAAAGATTTTATAGGCTTGCGTTTGGTCCTTTAAAACGGTGTTTGAAAAATCGTAGTTGGCGCACAAAAATGGAAAATTGGCAAATTTCTTTGCTTGAAGGAATCCATCGAGTCCGATGTCAAAATCGTGATTACCCATAGTCGCGGCATCATATTGCATAGCGCTCATCAGCTTCATTTCTAATTCGCCGTGAAAGAGATTGAAGTAGGGCGTACCTTGAAAAATATCTCCAGAATCCAACAACAAAACGTGTTCTTCTTGCATACGAATGTCATCGATGAGTTTTGCACGTCGTGCCACGCCACCTTTGTCGGGATATTTAGGATGATTACTTGGGAACGGATCAATTTGTGAATGGGTATCATTGGTATGTAAAATAACCAATTTCGATTCTTTTAGCCCCTGAAGTTGTTTCGTCCATTGAAAGGAATTCAACAAAAGCAGTGAGCCTGAACCCAAAATACTTGTTTTTAGAAAGGACCTGCGCTTCATTTATTGGATTCGATTTTCGGATGAAACAATCAACTTTTTCTGT
>JBEDJV010000065.1:0-7624 GCA_041172545.1 Bacteroidota bacterium
GTCCTGCTCCTAATATTAATATGGTCTTCATTCCTTTCTTTACTTTATCCGCACTGGACCTTTGACAAATTTAAAAAAATGTTTGGATGCACTGATTTTCCTACTTGTCTTTTATCAACAAGAATTTCATTGGGACAGCTAAACGATTTGCCCAGGATACCTCATCGTGTGCTGTTTTATCCCAAACTAATGTCAAATAATTTGATCCAACTTCATATCCGGACTTTGCAAGCGTCTTCAGTAAAACTTCGTGATAGGGACCATAAGAGGCATCCAAGGTTTCCGTTCCTCTATCAATATACACTTTTACCTTTTTGGGAGCTGGCAATGATTTACTTAAATAGGCATTGAACGGAAGTGCGAGCTGATTCATCGCATCATCACCCATCAGTTGAAAATTTATCATTGGGGTGTGTATGGACAAGCACGCTGAACCTCCAAAAGTCTTTGGTTCTCTCGTGAGACCATAAAGTGAAATCAATCCACCCATACTTGAACCAATTAAAAAACGATCTTCTCGTTTGTGAATCACCGCATAATGGTCTTCAACAAATGGAATCAGTTTTTTGGTCATCCAATCTATGTAATAATCCGCCCGTAATTCGCCATTCCAAAGTGTTTGCTTTAGTTTACTGACATAGTTAGAGTCCATGTACTTAGCCGTTTCTTGAGGGAAAAACTCAGCATAGCGATTTGGTGGATCATTGTAAATTCCTACAACGATAAAAGGCCGAGTAATACCATTAGAAATGAGGCTATCCGCTGTTTCATCAACTCGCCATTCTTTTTTATTCCAAGTAACCGTCGAGTCAAAAAGCATTTGTCCATCGTGCATATAAATAGTCGCATACTTTTTATTCGAATCATAATTCGCTGGCAACCAAATTAATACCCGCCTATACAAGGTATCCTTAAATGGCAGTAGGTAACTTTCTAATTTTCCCTTAGAAACTTTTTGTTCGTTTGGAACAAGGACGTCCATTTTCATTTGCTGTGCGACAATGGCATTTGATAGCAAAAGTTGAAGGGACAGAAAGCACAAGAATCGTTTCATATAATCGTATTGTCAAATTATTTCACAAGAATACTTCTTTCCTATCAAGAATCAAACGGACATGTCGTATTTTTGCAGTAAAATTTAGCACATGTTGGATAAACTTCTTACCTCCCTTTTTTCCATGCGATGGATGACCGTTGGATTGATTTTGTTTTTAGTTGGAATTGGTGCAGCTACGTTCATCGAATCAATTTATGGAATTCAAAGTGCAAAAATCCTTATTTACAACGCAACTTGGTTTGAAATACTCCTTGTTTACCTGTCTTTAAATTTACTTTCCAACATATTCAAGCACAAGATGTTTCAACGCGAAAAAATCGCCATGTTCATGTTTCACTTGTCCTTTTTAATCATCGTTTTTGGGGCCGCAATAACGCGTTACGTAAGTTTCGAAGGACAAATGGTCATTAAAGAGGGGACATCCTCTAATTTCATCTACACCGCTCAACCTCACATTCTTCTGCACATGCAAGATTTGGCCAGTGGAAAAACAAAAACGGAAGCGCACGTCTGTTACTTGTCCGAGATTACCGACAATGATTTCTCCTACTCTACCGATTTTCAATCGAAAACAATTGATGTCAGCTATGTGAATTTTCAATCGAAAATGATTGATTCATTAGTCGTTCGACAAGCGTTTAAAGAAACAACGTTGGAGTTAATCACGGATGGAATGAAGTCAAATTTCCTTACTGAAAATGACTTTTTCATGGTCGGTATGGTTCCACTTTCTTTTGGACCGGAACCAAAATCTCCAGGAATGCAAGTCCGTAAAAAAGGAGATAGTTTGCAAATCAAAACAGCCGTTCCATTGACTTATTTACCAATGTCAGAAATGAGAAAAGCGCGTCAAAGTGGCGCCAATGTCCCGGATTCGTTGTTTACCAATGTCCCACTAAATACTTGGGTAGAGTTCAAGACAACGACCTTGTATCATTGTGGAGACAAGCAATTTGTTTTCAAAAGAGCGTTGAATCACGCGAAAAAAGTGCTCATGCCATCTGGAAAGAAAAACGTGGGTTCTGATTATTTGACCGTTCGTGTGTCTGATGGAAAAGCGAGTAAAGTCATTCAAATTGAAGGTGGAATGGGAGCAATTCCAACACCCGTTCGCTTTGCTATGAATAACATCATGTACCAACTTGAATACGGGTCCATTCGTAAACCAATTGACTTTCAAGTGTATTGCAATGATTTTAAACTAGATAAATACCCAGGAAGTGAATCTCCTTCATCCTTCTCAAGTGAATTAACCTTAGTTGATGCGAAAAGAAAGGTTAAAATAGACAGAAAAGTTTTCATGAATAATGTCATGGATTATGATGGATATCGATTCTTTCAATCTGGCTATGATCTTGATAATCCTTCAACACCTGAAAATGAAGAAGGAACTGTATTAAGTGTGAATCACGATTGGTGGGGGACAAACATTACGTATCTCGGATACTTATTGATGAGCATTGGCATGCTAATGTCCTTGTTTGCTCCAGTTGGACGCTTCCGAGAATTAAACGACAAAATGAAGAAACTAAAAGAAAAACGCGCAAGGCTAACTACGCTTAGCTTATTCATTGGACTTCTTTTATTTCAATCCCTGTCATACGCCCAAGATCATGCGCACGAAGCGAATCCAGCAGCCAAAATATTCAGAGTTATTTCTGAGGAACATTCAGAAAAACTTGCTTCACTTTTAGTTCAAGACTACGAAGGCCGCATTTCTCCCATGCACACCTTGTGCGACCAATTACTGCGTAAAATCAATCGTTCAAATCATTACAAAGAATACAATGCGGTGCAAACCATCATGAGCATTCAAATGTATCCTCAGTACTGGATCAATCAAAAAATTGTTCAAGTACCAAGCAATTTAAGAGCTCCTTTAAAATTAGGTGAGTACGCCAGCGTGATGGAACTCATTGATCAAAAAACACAAGAATTCAAGTGGTTAAAGGAATATAAAATTGCACACCAACGCTTGGAATCACAGCGAAATGAATTTGACAAAAAACTCATTAAATTGAATGAAAAATTCGAAGTAATTCAAGGTGTAATCATGTGGAAATACTTACGTGTTGTTCCTAAAAAAGGTGATGCGAATAATACATGGTACATTCCTTTTCAAGTGGACACGACCGCCTCATTGCAAGTATTGAGCTACATTTCCCTTTTGGATGAAGGCGCCAAAAAACACAATTTTAGCAAAGCGGAAAATGTACTGAAAAAAGTAAAAGCACATCAACGAAAAATAGGAGCGAATGTTGTTCCTGCGGAATCTGCTGTCAGTATGGAAATCTCTTACAATAAAATGGAGGTATTCAAACACTCATACCAACTTTTATTATCTCTTGGATTCTTGCTATTGATTATCTCCTTTATAGGAATTTTTAAATCGTCGACTTCTCGTTTTTCAAAAATTCAAATTTGGTCGAATCGCATCATAATTGGACTATTGGTTGTGACCTTCCTCTACCTTGCTGCCGGACTTGGCATGCGTTGGGTGATTTCTGGTCATGCTCCATGGAGTAACGGTTACGAAGCAGTTGTTTTCATTGCTTGGGTAACCATGATTGCTGGATTTAGCTTTACGCGTAAAAACATTGTGATTCTTGCTGGAACAGCGATTCTTGCTTCCTTGATGATCTTCGTAACGGAGTTAAGTCTATTTGACCCTGAAATCACACCACTGGTTCCCGTATTGAAGTCCTATTGGTTAAAAATCCACGTAGCGATTATCACAGGAAGTTATGGCTTCCTCGGATTGGCTGCCATTTTAGGATTACTCAACCTCATTCTTTACACCGTTCGAAATGAAAAAAATAAAGAAATTGTCACCATCAATATTAATGAATTAACCTATGTTTCTGAGATGACGATGACCATCGGGCTCTTCATGTTAACCATTGGTACATTCCTGGGTGGAATCTGGGCAAATGAATCTTGGGGAAGATACTGGGGATGGGATCCAAAAGAAACGTGGGCACTTGTTTCAGTGCTCGTTTATGCGGTGATCCTTCACTTACGTTTCATTCCAAAGTTAAATGGGAAATTCTTGTTCAATGCCTTGTCCTTCTGGGGATATTCAGCCATTTTGTTTACGTTTTTCGGTGTCAATTTTATGTTAGTTGGACTCCATTCTTATGCAAATGGTGACGGATTAGGTAAGTTTCCAACTTGGCTCAGTTTGACAATTTTATTCTTTGTTTTGTTTACAGCATTTGCTTCTTTCCGAAACAAATCAATGGAACGTCAGTCTAAAAAAGACTTGTTATCCAAATGATTTCAGATCGCATACTTCACGAAGATAATCACGTGATTGTCATCAATAAAATGGCCTCTGAAATTGTTCAGGGTGACAAGACGGGTGATCAAACAATGCCGGATGAAATCAAAGCGTATTTAAAAGAAAAATACCAGAAACCAGGGAATGTTTTTTGTGGCGTGGTGCATCGCCTAGATCGTCCAACTAGTGGCGCTTTAGTCTTTGCACGGACAAGTAAAGCGTTGGAACGTTTAAATGCCCAATTTCGAGACAAAGAAACCAATAAAATCTATTGGGCAATCGTTGAAACGGCACCTGAAAAACCGAGTGGACGCTTGGTGCATCATCTAAAGAAAAACGAAGCTCAGAATAAAAGTTATCCAGTAGATTCAAAAGTAGCTGGATCAAAAGAAGCAATTTTGTCCTACAAGTTAGTATCCTCAGGAGATCGGTATCATTTACTCGAGATATCGCTGGAAACTGGAAGACACCATCAAATACGTGTGCAATTAAGTTCGATCGGATGCATCATTAAAGGCGATGTGAAATATGGTGCGAAACGTTCCAATCCGGATGGATCTATTTGTTTGCACGCACGCTATTTAACCTTCACACATCCCACCACAAAAGAAGAAATATCGGTAACTGCTCCCGTTCCTTCTGATAGACTTTGGCAAGAAATCTCTAGAGGTTTGTAGTCCACTTTTTACGCCAAAACTGCGCGAATTTCACGAGTAAAATCAAGGCTGGGACTTCCACCAATGGACCAACCACGCCCGCGAAAGCTTCCCCCGAATGGATTCCAAAAACACCGATGGAAACAGCAATCGCTAATTCGAAGTTGTTTCCGGAAGCCGTAAAGGACAATGCTGCTGTATCCGAATAGGTAGCACCCATTTTCTTGGAGACAAAAAACATCAGGATAAACATGATGGCAAAAAAGATGACCAAAGGCACGGCAATGGTGAGGACATCCATCGGAATGGACAACATCATTTTTCCTTTCAAACTAAACATAACCACGATGGTGAATAACAAGGAAATCAAAGTGATTGGTGAAACAAATGGAATAAATGAATGTGTAAACCACTCCTCTCCTTTTCGTTTAATCAACCACGTTCTACTCATGACCGCACACACAAATGGGATGCCTAAATACACTCCAACAGTTTGTGCAATTTCGAGCATCGAGATGTTTAAATGCAGTCCTTTAACACCGAAGTACGGCAAAACGATTTCTAAATAGAAATACGCATAGGACGAGAAGAAAAATACCTGCAACAAGCTATTGATCCCCACCAATCCTGCGACCAACTCACGGTTTCCATCCGCCAACTCATTCCATACAATAACCATTGCGATACAGGGAGCAAGTCCAATAATTATGAGTCCAGTCATGTATTCTGGGTACTCTTTTAAGAAAAGAACAGCCAAGAGAAACATCAAAAATGGACCAACAATCCATGTAATGAAAAAGGAGACCAACAATAATTTTGGCTTAGAAAGGATACTTGGTATTTTAGAAAACTGCACCTTCGTTAAGGGTGGATACATCATCAATATGAGTCCGATGGCAAGTGGGATGTTCGTTGTTCCATAAGACAACGCGTCTAATTTTTGATCCATATTTGGAACAATGTTCCCGATGAAAACCCCAACAAGCATGGCAAGAAAAATCCACAAAGTAAGGTATCGATCAAGAAAGGACAGGCGTTTAACAGGCGTTTGAGTCGACATAATTAATTGGTTAAATGTGAAAAAACATAAAATAATTCTCTGGCAATTTGATGCACACGAGCCAAGTACATTTCCGTTTCTTGCCCTGTACCGTCAAATGCTTTTGGATCGTCGTAAGAAAGTCCGATGCGGAAATCTGCTCCAACAACAAACGGACAATTTTGCTCCGCATGCGTGCAAGTCATGATTGCAGCGAAATTCTCTTTTGGATTGACGTCATCCTCCATGAGTTTTGAAAAAGCAACCATTGATTGTGTAGCATTCAACTGAATGACATAGTGAGGATTTTCACTCATTTCTGTTGTTTGAATATCCATTCCTATGGAACGTAGCGCTGCAATCGCATTCGGATGAAATGCCGTTACTTCTGTGCCCGCAGAGAATGTGCGAATGGCTGGAATCTGAAAATATTCGGCTGCTAACGCACATAAAATTTGTCCAAAATGACTTCTTCTGGAATTATGGGTACAGATGAACATCAATAAAGATTCCTTACTACTGTTTTGATTCCTTTGAATATAGGAAGTCAATGTGTCGAGCAATAATTTACGATCCTCCGGAATCTGATCAAATTGAAGGATGATTTCTTCTGAAAACTGAGTCAACTTCATATTCATGTGCTCGATTTAACAACAACCTCCTCCTGGTGTGCAGGTTGATTTTGTCGATGGAGTCAATTCCACCAAACTAATCTTCTGTTTTGAAGATGGTATGCCACATTTATCTTCTGCTAAACAAGCGGTAGTAGTTGAAAGCAATTCGAAAGATGTGCCGTTCCATGCTAGTTGGTATTTACCAATGGTAGAACCTTGGTATTCAACCTCAATCTCTTCATCGGGCAAGTTCAACGTTCGCTCGGACAATTCAATGATTTTCATCAATTTCTCTGCTTGAAGACGGTGATCAAAGTCTTCCGCTTCCCATAACTGAAAACAAATGCGGTCTTCTAAACGCGTTGTTCCACCGCAATCAATGAATCGTTTTTGCACGTGTCCAACTTCCGTGATGTGAAAATGCGGAGGAACAGCAGTTCCATTTGGTAATTGAAATGACACCGTGGTCACTCCTGTCAAGTTTGCCTTAAATTCACTTAGTTTCATTGCTTCTTTTTTTTAACAGCATGATTGATTCTGATCGTATTTTAGGGACGCTATAAATGATTCAATTTCACTGAGTCTTTCAAGATTCAAGCAATAACAAATACTTGTTCCCGAAACATTTCCTTGAATGATTCCGACATTTTTTAATTCCTTTAAATGTTGCGAAATGGTCGGTTGAGCAAGTGGAAGTTCATTCACTAAATCCGTGCAAATGCATTTTTCCTGCGTTCGTAAAAATTGAATAATGGCAATCCGCGCTGGATGTCCCATCGCCTTGAATAGTGAGGCTAATTCGTTGATTTCTTCACTGAACACTTCGCTTTTCGTCGTTCCCATCGCTTACAATATTGTTATATTGCAATATTACGATATTCAAGGTAAACTTAGTTGTTTTTTCGCTAATATTTTAGCCTCGTAAAATTTTTGCAAAGGTTTTACCAATAATTACAAGATCTTGAGCGAGTGTTGGGT
>JBEDJV010000066.1:0-7623 GCA_041172545.1 Bacteroidota bacterium
AAGAAATACGGGGCGAATCCACGTGCGCAAATGTTGAAATACCACATTCAAACATCGGGACGCTCACTGCACGCACAAGAAATTGATTTTAACGATATTCGTACGACACTTCAAGCCTTGTACGCGATTTACGACAACTGTAATTCCTTGCATACGAATGCGTATGATGAGGCGATTACGACACCAACAGAGGAATCTGTGCGTCGTGCGATGGCGATTCAGTTGATCATCAACCGTGAACTTGGATTAGCGAAAAACGAGAATCCACTTCAAGGATCCTTCATCATCGACGAATTAACAGATTTGGTGGAAGCTGCTGTATTGATGGAATTCGACCGCATCACAGAACGTGGCGGTGTATTAGGAGCCATGGAAACGATGTACCAACGTTCGAAAATCCAGGAGGAATCCTTGTACTACGAAACCTTGAAACATACCGGTGAATTCCCAATTATTGGGGTGAACACGTTCTTGAGCTCGAAAGGATCTCCAACCGTACTACCGAAAGAAGTCATTCGTGCAACGGAGGAAGAAAAACAGTATCAAATCGATATGATGAACAACCTGCACGCCGGAAATGTACAGCAAGCCAAGGAAGGAATTGAGAAGATTCAAGACGCTGCCATCAATAACCGCAACATGTTTGAAGAATTGATGGAAACGTGTAAATACGCTTCCCTCGGACAGATAACAGCCGCGTTATTCGAAGTAGGTGGTCAGTATCGCAGAAACATGTAATTGGTAGATGCGCATTGACATCCCCCGTTCTTCCACGCCGTTTTTCAACGAGAAACAGCGACTCTTTACTGAAAATCAATCAGCCCTACAAACATGGATACATCGGCCCTTTTCGGAGGATGCCATTTTGGAACAGCTGAAAGAAAAAGAAGCGCAATTCTCTAGCGAGCAGCGCCAAATTCTCTCAGATGGACTAGCAGAAAGCTATGCAGAATTTACCATTTCTGAGAAAGTTCAGGAGAATATCGAAAAACTGAAAGAAGGGCATTGCTTCACGCTTACGACCGGACATCAATTAAGTCTAGCGACGGGTCCTTTATTCTTTATATACAAGATTCTTCATGTCATTAAACAGTGTGAAGGATTAAACGAAGCTCATCCAAACTACACATTTGTACCAGTTTATTGGATGGCATCCGAAGATCACGATTTCGCTGAAATTCAATCGTTTTACTTATTTCAGCAATTGATCAAATGGGATCGCTCCAATGGAGGCGCTGTTGGACGCATGAACCTAGACGGACTCGAAACCGTTATTTCAGAGATTCAAACGAAATTTCAAAATCATCCGGACAGTGAAATTCACTCTTTGATGGAAGCGATGTCCGGTGAAACGTATGGCAAAGCCTTTTTTCAATTCGTCAATGAACTATTTGGACATTACGGCTTGATCATCATCGATGGTGACTTGCCGTTATGGAAAGAAGCATTCTCCCCTATTTTCAAACAAGAACTACTTAGCGGATTCTCAGCGAAAGCAGTAGAACGAACAAATCAATCCTTAAGTCAAGCGGGATTTCCCTTGCAAGTGGAAGCGAAGGATACGAATTTGTTTTATTTGAGTCCCGACAAGCGCGAGCGCATTCAACGAACGGAAACAGGATTTCAAATCGGTTCCAAAGAACGAGATCCCGACAGCATGCTGACGGAATTAAAAACTCATCCGGAATCCTTTTCTCCGAATGTGGTTTTGCGTCCGGTTTACCAAGAATTTCTCTTACCGAACTTATGTTACGTTGGAGGTCCGGGTGAAATCATGTATTGGCTGCAATTAAAAGAAGTCTTCGAAGAAGCTGAAGTCTTATTCCCCTTGATTCAAGCGCGAACGAGCATTCTTCTCTTGGAAGAAAAAAACTGGAACGAATGGCAAGCGATGGGATTTTCTACGCAAGATTTATGGCGTAATCCGCAAGACTTAAAGCAAGAATTTCTCGAACGCGAAGGCAGTCAGGCTATTGATTTCAGCGAACTAGATGAATTGACCTTGAAATTGAGTTCCAAGTGGACACAATTAACACACGAAGTTGATTCCAATCAAGTCAGCATGGTAGAAGCCGAACTGACACGTATTTCCAAGCAGTTATTTCAATTGAAAGACCGATTGGAAAAAATCCGCAAAGGAAAATTCGATAAGCAATTGAAGTTGATCGATGCCATCTCCGCGAAATGCTTGCCGAAAGGAGAACTGCAAGAACGTAGTTCAAACCTTTTTTCCTTCTGTGCGGACGGACACGTCTATGCTCGCATCGAACAGATCAAAAACGAAATGGATCCTTTTTTAAGTGATTTTCAGTTCATTCTGCTTTAACAAAGGAAGAAATTACGACCTTTGTGTCAAATTGACCCCATGAAACAAAATAAGATCCGCGAAGTACTTTCCAAACACCCTGTGATTCCAGTGGTGACTTTTCACTCAGTTGAAGAAGTAGCTCCTAAAATGGACCAATTAATTGCACGTGGGATATTCTGTATCGAAATCACCCTACGCACACCTGCTGCTTTTGAATGCATTGCAGAAGCGAAAAGATTGTATGGCGATCGTTGTTCAATTGGAATGGGAACCGTTGTTTCGGTAAGTCAAATTGACAAAGCAGTAGAATTAGGCATCGACTTCATGGTGAGTCCAGGATTGAATGCCACGCTTGCACCAGCGTTTGAAGCAAGTGGGATTGCCTTTATTCCCGGAGTGGCAACACCAAGTGAAATCATCGAAGGACTTCAGTTTGGTTGGGATACCTTTAAGTTTTTTCCAGCGAATCTCTTTGGTGGACTCGGAGCCTTAAAAGCATATGGACAAGTGTTTCCAGCAGTGAAGTTTTGTCCAACCGGCGGAATTACCGAAGAAACGCACCCAGACTATTTGGCTTTGGATAACATCATTTCCGTGGGTGGATCTTGGATGTAGTTTCATACGGTTACAAACAACATATTTCTCTCCAATCCCTTCCCTTCATGATCTTTCTTTTCTCTCTCCTCTTAATCATTGGCGCTGAATGGATTTTCCTTCACGGACTCATCGAACATTCTTTGTATGTCCTAGCCGGATTCCAAGGATTCGTGTTCATCGCGAGTGTTGGATTACTGTTCTTTAACTTTCGTCGTCGCTCCCAAAATGCTGATTTCCGCTTGGTTTTCACGTATATGGGCGTATTCATCGCCACAGGAATTCCTGCGCTTGTTTATTTGCTACCTGGAGTTTCCTATTTACTTCTCGGACTCCCCTATTTGCAATACATTGGATGGATTTTCTCCGTGGGAATCTTTCTCGGAATACTCTACGGCATACAATTCGGACGATGGAATTGGAAAGTTCACCATGTGACGATTTCCTATCCAAACTTACCTCAAGCATTTGATGGATTGCGTTTTGTACAAATTAGTGATGTCCATGTGGGCAGTTTCTTACACCGTTACCACAAAGTGCAAAAAGCAATTGATTTAATCAACGCACAGGACGCAGACTACGTATTTTTCACAGGGGATTTAGTCAATAACAAAGCCGATGAAATGCATGGATGGGAATCCCTATTCTCCTCCATTACAGCGAAAAAAGGAAAATTCAGCATCCTCGGAAACCACGATTATGGAGATTATGTCCAGTGGAATGAACAAGACGAGAAACAAGCAAATTTGACCAAGCTTATTCGCATTCATCAGTCCATTGGATTTCAACCTTTACTGAACGATGCCGTTGAATTAGGCGATGGCTGTTGGCTGTTGGGCGTGGAAAATTGGGGGAAAGCTCCTTTTCGTCAAAGTGGAAAATTAACAGAAACCCTTTCCAAAGTCCCGGCAGATGCTTTCAAGATTTTATTGTCCCACGATCCAAGTCACTTCGATGCGCAAGTATTGGACACGGATATCGATTTAACGTTATCCGGACACACGCACGGCATGCAATTTGGGATTGAGCGCTTTGGCATCAAATTCAGTCCCGTTTCCTTCAAGTACCGCAAATGGGCCGGATTGTACCAAGTTGGCAAGCAATACTTGTATGTTAACCGTGGTTTTGGCTTCCTCGGATTCCCAGGTCGCGTTGGAATTTATCCAGAAATCACCCATTTCACTTTGCGAAAAGCGGATTAAGGGTCCATTTGTTTCGCCGGAAGAATTTGCCTACATTTAACTAAATTTTACAGATATGACAGGAGTATACATTGTCCTCGTAATTGGACTAGCCATCGTTTTCAGTTCCCTCTTAACCGTTACACAAGGCACCATTGCCGTCATTACCTTATTTGGGAAATACCAACGCATTTTGACACCCGGATTACGTATGAAGATTCCCTTTTTGGAACAAGTATATCGACGTATTTCCATCCAGAATCAGAGCATTGAAATGGAATTTCAGGCGGTAACCATTGACCAAGCGAATGTCTATTTCAAAAGCATGTTGTTGTACAGTGTGATGGATGCCGAAGAAGAAACGATCAAGAAAGTCGCCTTTAAATTCATCAGCAACAAAGATTTAATGCAGGCCTTAATTCGCACGATAGAAGGATCCATTCGTGCTTACGTTGCGAGCCAGAAGCAATCCGAGATCCTTGGACTTCGTCATGAGTTGGTTGAAAGTGTAAAGAATCAAATTGACCACACCCTAGAAACATGGGGATACCATTTATTGGATTTACAAATCAACGACATCACCTTTGACCAAGCGATCATCGAGAGTATGAGCAAGGTCGTGGCATCGAATAACTTGAAAGCAGCGGCTGAGAACGAAGGTCAAGCCTTATTGATCACCAAAACAAAAGCAGCCGAGGCAGAAGGAAACGCGATTAAAATCGCCGCTTTAGCTGAAAAAGAAGCAGCGATGTTGCGTGGACAAGGGGTGGCATTGTTCCGTCAAGAGGTCGCAAAAGGAATGAGTGAAGCGGCGGAAGAAATGAAGCAGGCGAATTTGGACACCAACGTAATCCTTTTCTCCATGTGGACAGAAGCCATCAAGAATTTCGCTGAATACGGAAAAGGAAACACCATTTTCTTGGACGGCAGTGCGGAGGGCATGCAAAAAACCATGAAACAGATTCAGGCGATGTTATCGTCTGAACAAAATCAAAAATAGATTCGTTTATTTCCTTTGTCAAAAGGAAGAAATTACTATTTTTGCCAACCGTTACAGTTTAGATTGTAACTCGGTCCTATAGCTTCCCGTAACGACGGAACAAGCAACTTCGCTATAGGACAACTAAGATTTTTAACCGTTACTTCAATGTAACCCGGTCCTATAGCTCAGTTGGTTAGAGCAACAGACTCATAATCTGTGGGTCCACAGTTCGAGCCTGTGTGGGACCACAAAAAAAGCCCCGTTTGGGGCTTTTTTTGCTTTACGATATTATTTTATTGGTTAAGGCTTTATTTCCTGTATTTTTCCATCCTTGCTAATGACTACGCTTTGTCCAAGTGCTCTTTTCGAAGCAACTAATTTTTGAGAGGATAATTGAATAGCTTTCTTGATTTTCTGATTTAACAGTTCTTTTTCTTTATCGTTCATCAGCAATAAATTTTAATGTGTTAAATTTTTCCAATTGGTAAACATTGAACGCCCTATTTTGCTTCTTTTCTGCGATTAAATCGGATTCTAAAGCGGAATTATCAAAGATTAACATAGAATCTACCTTATCTGCATACAAATTAAAAAGGTTTTTAATTCCTAATTTGTAGCGCCTTTTGATTACTTCTCCCTCAATATGATGCCCCCCTTCAGAAACTCTTTTTTTAACGCGGTCTTTGGCCAGTTCAACAGATTCCAACCAAAAGAAAATCAAAGTTACAAAATAACCGCTTGATTTTGCGCGATCAATTGTATGGATAAATGACCTCGTTGACAATGTTGTTTCAAATGAAAAATCTTGGTTTGACAGAATTAATTCATCAATTCGAGTAAGCATCAGTCTTCCTGCCTCAATGGAAACTTTTTCGGGTTGAAATGGAGATAATCCTCGAGCAATTTCATCTGCATTCACAAACTCTTTGCAATTGAGTAATTCAGGTAGGATATTAAACGAAGCGGTTGTTTTCCCAGCCCCATTGCATCCTCCTATTATATATAGTTTTTTAACATCCACACTCAAAGGTAAGAATCTTTTGAATTGAAATTATAATGAAGAACTTTCATTCATTTTCTTTTTCGAAATCATGGTGTTCTCATCAACAAAACATCTTATATCACTCAAATCCCTACGCAACAAGTTCGATATTTCAGACCTTTCGCCCACGTCACCCTAAAAGCCCCTAAAAAAGGGGCTTTTTCGTTTAGAAAATCTGAATAATTTTAGTACTTCTTTAATAATTCAAAAAGGTCCGTATTGATATAAAGCGTTTCCTTCCATACCTTTTTTGACTGAAGAATTCCAATACGCTCAAGTGCCTTAAGGTATTTTGCCGCGGTTATACGTGAGATCGACAATCGATTTTCCAAATATTCACTCTTACTATACGGATGCTCGAATAATAATTCGATCAATTCTTTACTGTATATTTTCGGGAACTCCTTCCTTGTTTTTTCCTTGGTCTGCTCAAAAAGCGTATTCATTTCTGTAACCTGGTTTATTGTCGCTTGGGCAGTTATTTCAACTCCTTTCAAGATATAAAGAATCCAGTCTTCCCATTTGTTATTCGTTCTTACTTCTTGGAGTAATCGATAATATTCTGACTTATTTTCAATGATGTAACTGCTCAAAAATAAGATGGGTTGATCGAGCAGACCGGACATAATAAGATAGAGAATATTAATAATCCGTCCTGTGCGTCCATTCCCGTCATAAAACGGATGTATGCTCTCAAATTGATAATGTTGAATTGCCATTTTTACCAAAAGAGGAATTTCGTCTTCATCAAGATTGATGAACTTTTCCATATTGCTCAACAAGGAATTGATAACATCCTTTTGATCAGGCGGGGTATAAATAACTTTTCCAGTTACTGAATTTCTCAATGCCGTCCCTGGGAGTTTTCTTATACCCGCATTATTCTCTTCAAGAATCTGTTGGATTTCAACAATCGTATTGATGGTCAGGATGTTTTTTTTCTGAATCATTCTGAATCCATATAACATGGCCTCCCTATACCTCAATACTTCCTTAGTGGATAAATCGATCTGATCACCCTTCACCGATAATGCTTGATATAATTTATCTTGAGTGGTTATAACATTTTCTATTTCTGAACTTGCTCTTGCTTCTTTTAGGATAACCGCATTGAGTAAAATTTGTGGATTGGGTAAAATATGTATGATTCCTTTTAATTCAGCAAGTGCAACTGAGGATTTCACCAATTGCTTTAAAATAATTACGGATTCAATAGATTCCTTTGCGGGTGGCAAAATGGGCAAATCATTAAATGGAATCTCAAAGTTATCTTCTATGCGCTTTCCTTTTTTTGTCATGTATAGTATTTTAACTCAACCCTAGTATCATGTAAATATAATGAATTTATTTATACATGATATCGTTCTCAAGTATAAATCATTCACTTTCCTAATTCCATCTCAATTCGATCCAAATCCTCCCTCAACAAGTTCGATATTTCAGACCTTTCGCCCACTCCTTTCAAAAGCCCCTTTTTTAGGGGCTTTTCTTTTTGAAAATTAAAATTCTTTTTTAG
>JBEDJV010000067.1:0-7442 GCA_041172545.1 Bacteroidota bacterium
TACGGAATCGTTCATTACGAAAGTCCAGACCTACGTGGTATCGACGTCGGAATGATCTACGACAAAAAACTCCTCAGTTTAAAAGAATCTGGCAACATTCGCTTTGTCCTCCCAGGCGACACCACTCCCCTCACCCGTGACATCGTTTGGGCGAAATTCAAATGCAACAAAGAATATATATACGTCATGGTCAATCACTGGCCAAGTCGTCGTTCTGGAACCGATACCAGCGAACCAAAACGCATCAAAGCAGCGGAAGCCGGTGCACAGTTCATCGATTCCATCATGAAAATCAATCCTTCGGCGAAAATCGTTTACTTGGGAGATTTAAATGACCATCCACAAGACAAAGCACCTCAAATCATTCAACAACGCTTGATTCCGGCGATTACAGCCGCTTCTGGTGAATTTGGAGGATCTTACAACTACAAAGAAGAATGGGGCGTTCTAGACCACATTTATGTTTCCAAAGGAATGTCAACAGGAACCGTTCGCATGAAAGAAAACTCCGGAAAAATCTCGTCATTTCCGTATTTGATTACCGAATACAAAGGAAATAAAGTTCCTTTTAGAACGTATGCCGGTGATAAGTTTCTAGGTGGATACAGCGATCACTTACCCGTGTCAATCGATATCTTCGTTCCGTAGTTTTTATCTACGCTTTTAAATTGATACGGTAGTTTTTCCTTGTACAGGAACTTCTTTTGAATGGACTCAAACGGTCTGTAGATATAATACACGTAGTTGTTGTGCACACGGATTTTATCCACGTAGCGAAAACTCAATTTCACTTTCTCACTGATTTCTCCAGTTTTGATATTCATCAGTCCTAGGTAACACGAACCATCTTTTTCGTAGGTCGCGTAAATGGAACCTGTCACGCGGTCTTGCAAAACATTGCGTCTCCATCCCGTTTCTTTCGCCTGGTAATGGTGGTAAATCGGAATAGAATCCAAACGCTTTCCTTCGATGTCGTAAATCAACAACACATCCTTCGGATAATTGAAAATGAAAATAGAATCGTTTCGATGAAACATCGGCGCATACACTTCCTTGTAGTAAATGCTCTGCGTGAAATAATTCGCCCCAATGTAAATCTCTGCGTCAATGCCTGTTTCTAATTCCTTGTTTTTCGCCCAGAGTTTCGTGCGGACATCCATCCACTTGTATTCGGAACGGTAAAGTTCCATCATCAAATCATCTTTAATGTTGACGATGGACTTATAAGATGAATCCAATTTATCGTACACGTAATAATCGAAGGCTGGATAAATCTTACTGAAATCCGAAAAGAAAATCTTGGACGTATTCGTGTCCACAATCGGCTCGATGTATTTGAAATAATAATCCTTGGGGATTTGACCCAATTCAATCTGATCGCCATCGGAATAGACGCCATACACATGTTCCTTACAAATGACATGCGCATTCCCACGGAAATCGCGTTTTAGTTCCTGCGCTTGATCATTCAACAAGACACTGGACTTGGTTACAGATCCATCGTACAACAATAACTCACTTCCTTTCTGCAATTGCTTCGGATACGCCAATAGAATAATGTCGCCATTCGCTTGTAGTTCGAAATCACCGACGCTCAAGCGTTTGGAACCAAAAACAGTATCTGGAACGCCCACGGATTTCACGATGACTTCCTTTGATAATTGAATCCGCATTGGGATCAACAAGACTTCCAAACGAATGGTATCCTTGCGCTCTTTAAAATGAAATTCAATGTTTGTCGTTTGATAAATCGCATGACGGAATTCAAAATTCCAGGTGCTCCCTAAGTCCATTTTATCCAAAGAATAATCCGTTATTCCATTTCTGGTAACCTGATACACAATGGTATCGCCTCCTAAAGATGGAGACATGCTAATCCCGACATTGGAGACTAAATCGCCTGTTCGCTTATCAATACACGTCAAACGAAGCACTTGTCCATCGACATGAATGGAACAACCTAGCAATAAAAAAAAGAATAGTAATCTCATCTTAATCATGAGATGTCAGTAAGGGAAAAATTCCACAAGGAATTATACGCGAACGTTCCAATTGAAGGTATCTGGCTCTACACCTGCTTTCAAATCGTCCATGTGTTGTTTGATGCGATTCGACAACGTACGTGTTTCAAACGCTGGTAATTCCAGGATTTCATCACGGTAACCAATGACAATGATTTGTGCAATCGTCGCCGCAGTTCCAGCGCCAAACGCATCTTCCAATGTGCCATTTTTCGCTGCTGTCACGATCTCTTCTACGGAAACTTGACGTTCTTCAATTTCTACTCCCCAGCTTGCTGCTAGTTCCAAAACCGAACGTTTGGTAATGCCACGTAAAATCGTATCGGCATCCTCTGACGGCGTAATGAGCTTTCCACCGATTTGGAAAATGATGTTCATTGTTCCAGATTCTTCAATGTACAAATGTTCTTTGGCGTCGGTCCAAACCAATTGGTGGAAACCTTGCATTTGACATTGTTTCGCAGGATACAAAGAAGCACCGTAATTTCCAGCCGCTTTTGCACGTCCAACGCCACCTTTGGCAGCACGGGTATAATGTTCTTCAATTTTCACACGCACAGGTTCTGCGTAATAAGCGCCTACCGGTGAAGTAATGACCATAAATTTATACGTATCGGATGGCTTAATTCCAACCAATTCATCCGTTCCAAACAAGAATGGACGAATGTACAAAGAGTATCCCGGACGATCCGTCACCCAGTCTTTGTCCACCGCAACCAATTGTTTAATCGCCTCAAGGAAAATTTCTTCTGGAACCTCCGGCATACACATACGTGCTGCGGATTCTGCAAAACGCTTTGCATTCATATCCGGACGAAACAAAATCACTTCGCCTTCCACATTTTTATAGGCTTTCAATCCTTCGAAAATCGATTGACCATAATGCAAAGCAGACATCGCAGGATGCATCGGAATCGGTTGAAAAGGCATAATTTTTCCTTCTTGCCATTGTCCATCGGCGTACTCCATGATGAACATGTGATCCGAAAAAATTCGTCCAAATGGTAAGTTATCCCAATCTACTTGAGGCAAAGAGGATTGAGTGTTTTTTTCAACTGAAAAATTGAGAGATGTAGTTGACATACGCGTATTTTGTTGCGCGAATATACGTCCTTTATTCCTCCTCCACAACTAATTTTATTCACAACACAATTCTTGTACTTTTGTAGCGTAATAGTTCATAGTGAGTAAAAGCGAAGCAGTATTAAAACAATTTTGGGGATTTGATCGGTTTCGACCGAATCAAAAGGCCATCGTGGAGGACGCAATAGACGGCCACGATGTGCTCGCTCTTCTACCAACTGGAGGAGGTAAATCCATTTGTTTTCAAGTTCCTGGCTTGATCCGAGAAGGTATCACGATTGTTGTTTCACCCTTAATTGCCTTAATGCAAGATCAAGTGGACAACCTCAATAAACGCGGTATTCGAGCGAAGGCAATCACTTCGGGAATGAGTTATAAAGAAATCGATTACATACTAGATAACGCACGTTTTGGCGGACTCGACTTTTTGTACACCTCTCCAGAGCGATGTCAATCTGACTTATTTATTGAACGATTCAAATTAATGCCTGTTGGACTACTTGTTGTTGATGAAGCACATTGTATTTCTGAATGGGGACATGATTTCAGGCCAAGTTTTATGCACATCAAGGACCTACGACTTCACAAACCAAATGTCCCTGTGTTAGCGCTTACAGCTACAGCAACGGAACGTGTTAAAACAGATATCGTCCAACATTTAGGATTAAAGAAAGTACGCATACACGAAGCATCGTTTGTTCGTGAAAACCTGCATTATCAAGTCCGAAAAACGAGCAACAAAATTGAATCCATTTTAGCCCATTGCAAACATTCTACGGGTGTTGGAATTGTCTATTGTCAAACAAGGCGTTCTGTAAAAGAAATGGTGAAATTGCTGATGTCGAACCGGATTTCTTGCGGCGTCTACCACGGTGGATTAACGAAATCGGAAAGAGAACGCATGTTAAACGATTGGATGTCCGAAAAAAGACGCATCATGGTCGCAACAAACGCATTTGGTATGGGTATCGATAAACCAAATGTTCGATTTGTCCTCCATTACGAAATACCCAGTTCATTAGAAGCCTATTTTCAAGAAGCAGGTCGTGGCGGACGAGACGGAGAGACAGCGAAAGCACTCTTGTTTTTCGAAGACAAGGACACGGAAAATTTACAGTCATCCACCTTGAAGAAATTCCCAGCAAAAACGGATGTGTTGAATACCTACCGTGCCATTTCCAATTTCCTTAAAATCGCTATTGGATCAGGGAAAGATGAAACATACCCGCTGGATTTAAAGAAAATGTGTCAAGTATACAAACTAGATTACGAGACAACGTTTCATTCCCTAAGAATATTGGAACTCAATGAAAACCTGCTCTTTTCGGAAGGAACTTTTCATCCCACCAAACTTAGATTTTTAGTAACGAATAGAGAGTTGTACAATTTTCAAATCCAATATGAATCAACGCACCCACTCTCCACGCTTTTAACGCGTTCTTACCCTGGAATCTTTGAATATTTCCATGTAATTCACGAAGATGAGATCTGCAAAAGACTAAAAATCAATTCTGAACGTTTAACTCATCAACTAGAGTTTATGCAGCAACACGGAATCATTGATTTAAACCTGAGAAGTAGCCTACCCACTGTGACCTATATTACAGAAAGGCTACCGGATAGTCACATCTACCTTAAACCAAGTATCTACAAAGAACGACGCGATATTGCCATTCAGAAAGCAGAGGCGATGATTCAATTTTGTCAAAAAGACGAGTGCCGTACACAGCAAGTAATTTCCTACTTTGGACAAACATCGGAACCCTGTGGAACTTGTGACGTCTGTCAGAAAAATTCTTTACCGATTGCATCTATTCCACGTCAGATGCTTGAACTTTTAGAAAGACCTATGTCTCTCAAAGACCTTTCAATGGAAATGAACCTGACCGAAAAGGAAACAGAGGATTATTTACGCGAATTTTTAAAAAACGAAATCATTATTTGGATGGAAGGAAAGTTCTACTTGAATTAAACCTTACCAACTATGCCAAATGTGTCACCGGATTTTCGTCCGGCCTTTTCTCGCTATCCCTTTGTTTACATTTGTGTATACTTCTGCATAGGGATTCTGCTGGCGGAGAAGTTTCCGGATGTTAAAGATTTTTATTTCATTCTGTTCGCCAATGCCATCATTCTTTCGGCCATTTTTAACACTTCTGAACAGTTTCGCATCCTTGCAAAGCAACTCATGCTCTTCTCGCTTTGCGGATTCCTTGGGTATTTAGCCCACACGGAACAACAAAAGTCAACTGGCTGGAAGGATTGGCATTTCCACAAAGGAAAAACGATTTTCCATATGAAGGTAATCGAACTTCAAGCAGGAAAACCTTGGACCAAAGGAATTGGTGAAATTCACTGGAGGAAAGGAAATAAGTCCTTTTTCACACCGGTGAGATTCTATGTCAAAGGGAATAATACGCCACAACTGGATGATGTTCTAGAAGTGAAAACGGAGGTCATCCCGATTGAAAACAAAGGAAATCCCGGTGAATTTGACCTCAAAACGTATTGGAAAACCAAGGGGATTTATGGGATGTTTTTTATCGAAAGTAGGGACTATCTCTTGCTAAAAACCATTCCATGTTCCTTTTTAACAAGATCCATTCGGATGGCGCAACAACTGTGTTTGGACATCCTTTCGAAGCATTTAACTGGACAGGAATTAGGAATCGCACAAGCCTTGATTTTAGGAGATAAGTCCATGCTGGACAACGAGATCAGAAGTGCTTTCACCGCAACGGGATCCATGCATATTTTAGCCGTTTCGGGTTTACACATCGGACTCATTTTGCAACTGTTATTGGCGCTCATAAAACTAGGTGCAAAATGGATAAATCGCTCCACTGCCATTCTGTTCGTGATCTTGTTATTGTGGTTTTATGCACTCATGACTGGATTTTCGCCCTCAGTTATCCGTGCGGTATTCATGTTCAGCGTCTTAACTTGGACGCAATGGAGAGGATTACAGACTTCTTCCATTAATTCTCTGTTCTTCACAGCGTTCATCATCGTCCTTTGGAAACCCATGTACTTCTTCGACATTGGATTTCAGTTGTCGTATCTGGCGATGCTAGGCATCTTTTTGTTTTATCCCAAAATTTCTTCCATCTGGAAGCCAGAGAACAAAATACTTTATTATCTATGGGAAGGAACAGCCATTGGTTTTGCGGCGCAGGTAACCACTACCCCATTAACCTTGTTTTATTTCCATCAATTTCCGAATTACTTTGCCGTTGCGAATCTAGGACTCATGGGACTTTCTTCGATTGTTTTAGGAGCTGGGATTTTTATTCTTGTCACACACAAAATTCCCCTGATCGGAAAATTAAATGGTCTCATACTCCTTTACTCGGTTTATTGGATGTTTCGTTTGATTCAATGGATTGAAACGTGGCCCGGCGCACTGGTTTATGGATTCGAATTGGATATTATTCTAGCACCCCTGCTCCTTTTCAACGCCAGTATTTTACTGCTCGGTGAATTCAAAAAACACTATTGGAAGTTCAGCGCCTTGAATTTTTTGTTGATTTTGGCATGGATCAGTCAACAGCGCTACCAGAATGCATCCAATGCACACATGTGCATCTTCAATGAGAATAAATTTACCTTGATGCTAAAAATTGGCGAACGAAGTTGGTGTTTTTACGATGATCAACATCCAACAAAAATTCAATTCTCCGCCCTAAACCACCAAAAACTCTATCCCTCAAAGCTTCACTATATTTCCATCAAAAAGAAAAATGCGCGTTTTTCCTTTGGAAAGCATCAACTTGAAATCATTAAAACCGACTTTGGACGAGAAGTCAGACTAAACGGTCGGACATGGCGCATTTTATACAAGGAAAGCAATGCGATGGATCATATGGCCTCGACACTTTTCATGCCTTGGGTCACACATCCGAATTCACTGAAAAATGGAGCGAAAATCTATGAAATCGCTCAGAATTAAAAGCAAATCTTATCTTTGTCAAAACAATTTATGCGCTACATCGACCCAAAAAGCTGTAAAGAAAGATTGTCAACAGAGGACAATTTGATCATAATTGACATTCGTGAAGACTACGAATACGAACATTGCAATGCAGGATTTACTCATATTCCCATGGGTGAAATCGCTGATCGTCACGCGGAAATCCCTTCGGATAAAGACGTGGTCATTATGTGTCAGTCTGGACGTCGAGCAGAAGCTGTCGTAAATTTGTTAGAAACTGAATTTCATTTTCCCGCTGTTTTTGTCATGGAAGGTGGAATCACGAATTGGATTGCACAAGTGGATCCTTCGTTAAAACTTGACTAAATGACACTTCTCAAAGATTTCTTGGACTTTTTCCTACACTT
>JBEDJV010000068.1:0-14176 GCA_041172545.1 Bacteroidota bacterium
GTCAATCGCGCCATTTACGGTGACTTAGGAATGGTTCCATTCCACTTGATGCTAACAGTTGGATACGCCGTGATTTTCTTCAATACCTTGAAAGAAAACAGAGGTCAACAAGCATAGTTACTCGTTGGTTATCGACAAACTTTCTAATTTTCCTGCTCGGAAATGGAAGGTGCTGCGGAAATTCTCTCCTTTTGCTGTATAGGTTCCAACGGTGTAGTTGTCCTCTCCAGCATCTTTTCCTTTGAATTTAAAAACGAAGGAACCTTTCGGGTATTTCGTGAAAAATCCTTGTAAAATCATTTCTGCCTGTGCGATGGGATAAACGGATTCCTTTCCTTGAACATTCAATGATAGTTTATCCTTGCCCATATGAACGAGCGTCTTCGCATCATTCATTTCCATGGAACGTTGAATACTCGCAAACGGAATATCGCTTGGAAATTTCAAAATCAAGAGGAGTCCGGTCAGAAATGATAACATTGAATTCATAGCACAATTTTAACAAAAATAGTGCCGTAAAATCCCATAAATGGACTTTTTTTGACGGATTTCCTTCAATCCGTTACCGACTCCGTTGAAAAATGTCCACGTTTGGATGAAGGTGAAGCAATCTAGTTCAAAAGACTTGGAACTTTTCGCTAACTTTGTTCCAATGTAATTGCCCATGAAAGATCAACAGAAAAACTTAGTGATTTACAATAGTATGAAAGGTGAAAAACAAGCCTTCGTACCCATTCATGAAAACTTTGTTGGCATGTACGTCTGTGGACCTACGCTTTACAGTGAGCCACACATGGGGAACATGCGCACCTTCATCAACTTTGACCTCATTTACCGCTACTTGTTGCAACTTGGATTCCAAGTGAAATACGTGCGCAACATTACCGACGCCGGACACATTACCAACAGTGCTGGAAACGATGAGGACTCTATTGGTAAAGCAGCACGCGCAGAACAATTACAGTCCTTGGAAATTGTCTACAAATACAATGTACGCTTCCAAGAATTGCAACGCATCTATAATTTATTGCCGCCAAGCATTGAGCCAACGGCTACCGGACACATACAAGAACAAATTGAAGTCATTGAGCAAATTATGGATAATGGCTACGCTTACGTGGTGAATGGTTCCGTATACTTCGACACGAAGCGCTACATGCAAGATTACAATTACGGGATCTTAAGTGGACGAAAAGTGGACGAACTGGAAAACGAAACGCGCAACTTGAACGCACAGGATGAAAAACGCTTCTTTGCGGATTTCGCCCTTTGGAAAAAAGCGAATCCAGATGATATGCAAATTTGGCGTTCACCTTGGGGTGATGGAAATCCTGGATGGCACGTGGAATGTACCGCAATGAGCACTAAGTACTTGGGGAAACAATTCGATATTCACGGTGGTGGTATGGACTTAAAATTCCCGCATCACGAAGACGAAATCGCGCAAAGTTGTGGCGCCCATGGAACGAATCCGGCAAACTATTGGATGCATGCCAATATGTTGAATGTCAACGGACAAAAAATGAGTAAGTCCTTCGGGAATTACTTTTTACCAAAAGAAATCATCGAAGGAACAACCGAATTGTTCGACAAACCTTACAGCGCGAATGTTCTTCGTTTCTTTATGATGCAAGCGCATTACCGCAGCAACTTAGACTTTACGCAAGAAGCCTTAAACGCATCTGAAAAAGGATTTTCCCGCTTAATGGAAGGATTGAAAACATTAGAAAAAATTCCAACATCTAGTTCTTCTTTTGATGTCGCTGGATTGATTGCTTCTTTCTACACCGCAATGAACGACGATTTCAATGCGCCGATTTTAGTGGCGAACTTGTTTGAAGGTGTGAAATACATCAACCTCATCAACGATGGTAACGCAACAATTTCGGCAGAAGATCGAGATGGCTTAAAACAAGCGATGCACATCTTTGTCTACGATGTTTTAGGATTGATGTCCGAACAGGAATCAGAGAACGGAAAATTAGCACCGGTGATGGATCTTGTCCTCGACTTACGTCAGCAAGCACGTACGAACAAAGACTGGACAACTTCCGATAAAATCCGAGATGGACTAGCAGCTGCAGGTATTGTAGTAAAAGACGGGAAAGAAGGTACGAGTTGGAGTTAATCCTCTGTTGACATCGACACAGAAGGGGTGAGCAAACCATTCCACAACTGAATGCGCATTTCCAAGGCTTTTTTCGCACAATCTGTTGCTTCTTGCCATTTTTGCTCATCGTCACCACAAATTTCATCGATCATGCGCAAAGAAATCGGTCCGTGATCTCCCCCATCGATTTCAATGTGACGCTCGAGGTAATAGAGTAACTTTGAAATGTTGTCTTGTCCCTGTGAGCTCATTTCACGCAAAATCTCAATAAACATATCTGGAATTAAATCCTCGCGTCCAAAAGTAAATAATGAAGCGATTTTGTGCATTTCCTCTGTTTCGATAATGGAGAACGTAAAGCGAACAAAGTCCTTCGTCTCTTCATTGATATTCAACTGATACAAGGCCTCATCTACTGATTTTCCGTAGGAAATCCACTCTGTTAATTGGTGAATCGGTAAGGTATTTGCACCAATTTGCTGCATGGCTTCCAAGTACATTTCAAAATGACTGGACACTTTTCCATCGGCATCGGTATCTGATTCTTCGCCAAGGACAATCTCATTGATGAACTTGCGGGTTTCCGGATTGCCTTTTGGTGACCAAGGAACTTCCACACAGGTTAATCCGCGTTGTAGGGCTTTCAATAAACTCATAAAGTCCCAAACAGCGAAAATGTGCTGTTCCATGAAGAATTGAAAATCTTCAAGTATTCGAATTTGAGCATACAGTGGATGGTCCACCAATTGCTGTCTTAAATCTGAGATTTCTGCTTGTAATTTTTCGATGCGTGCGTTCATACTGAAATTGTTAGCAATGAGAATAAGGATACTAAAAGTGCAGTAAAATTAATCGTTGAACTGCTTACTTCCTACCTCTTCTAACAAACGTTTTGCACAAAAGTTGAGCGAAAAATCAACAATTTTAACATTAGGATAATTTTATCCCCAATTCCTTTAATTGCGCGTCGTTCAATGGTGATGGAGCATCAATCATTGTATCTCTTCCACTGTTGTTTTTCGGGAATGCGATGTAGTCTCGAATGGACTCTGATCCACCCATCGTTGCCACCAAGCGATCCAATCCGAAGGCTAATCCACCGTGTGGAGGGGCTCCGTATTCGAAGGCACTCATCAAGAATCCGAATTGTGCTTGCGCCTCTTCTTTCGTGAATCCAAGTAAGTCGAACATACGAGATTGTAAATCGCGATCGTGGATACGAATCGATCCACCGCCTAATTCAACACCGTTCATCGCCAAGTCATACGCATTGGCACGTACTTTTCCTGGTTCGGTATGAATGAGGTGTAAATCTTCCGGTTTCGGCGAAGTGAATGGATGGTGCATCGCGTGGAAACGCTCACTGTCTTCATCCCACTCCAATAATGGAAAATCGTATACCCACAATGGTGCAAACTCATTTGGATTTCTCAGTCCAAGTTGTGTTCCCATGAACAAGCGAAGTTCATTGAGTTGTTTTCTCGTTTTCCCTGTTTCACCACTTAGGAGTAACATTAAGTCTCCTGGATTAGCGCCTGCTTTTTCAGCCATGGCTTTCAAATCGGATTCATCGTAGAATTTATCGACACTTGACTTGAAGCTTCCGTCCAAGTTGTACTTGATGTACACCAATCCTTTTGCGCCAATTTGTGGACGCTTCACCCATTCGGTGATTTCATCCAATTGTTTGCGTGTGTATTCCGAACAACCCACCGCATTGATTCCTAAAACGATTTCTGAACTATTGAATACCACAAATTCTTTTTGCTGCGCTAAAGCTGTCAAATCCACGAATTCCATTCCGAAGCGAATGTCCGGCTTATCCGAACCATAGCGCTCCATCGCTTCCGCGTAGCTCATTCTTGGGAAAGCTCCTTCGAAATTCACGCCACGTACTTCCGCGAATAAATGTTTGATCAATCCTTCGAACATGTCAAGGATGTCATTTTGTTCCACAAACGCCATTTCACAGTCGATTTGTGTAAACTCCGGTTGACGGTCCGCACGTAAGTCCTCATCGCGGAAACATTTCACGATTTGGTAGTAACGATCGAATCCACTCACCATCAACAATTGTTTGAAGGTTTGTGGAGACTGCGGCAAGGCGTAGAATTGTCCTTCGTTCATGCGACTCGGCACGACAAAGTCACGCGCTCCTTCCGGTGTCGATTTGATCAACACGGGCGTTTCAACATCCAAAAAGTCTTTGGAGTCTAAGTATTTTCTCGTTTCCAATGCGACACGGTTACGCAAGCGCAACTTTTCCAACACTGGATTTCTTCTTAAATCTAAATAGCGGTATTGCATGCGGATTTCATCTCCACCATCCGTTTCATCCTCAATGGTAAATGGCGGAAGTTTCGCAGCGTTCAAGACTTTGATTTCCGTAACATTGATCTCCACCTCACCTGTCGGCATGTTGCGGTTTTTACTGCTGCGCTCGATCACGGTTCCTGTTACTTGGATCACGAATTCACGTCCCAACTTACGCGCTTGTTCGCACAACTCTGCATTTACTTCCATGTTAAACGCCAATTGCGTCAAGCCATAGCGGTCACGCAAGTCCACAAACGTCATTCCACCTAAATCGCGCGAACGTTGTACCCAACCAGCTAAGGTCACGGTAGTTCCCACATTTTCCATTCTTAATTCACCACAAGTGTGCGAGCGATACATAACATTGATTTTGAAAGGCAAAGTTACAAAAACTATCCCTAAAATGTAGGTCGGACGGACAGAAAGCAATTGACCAGTAGAAATTCTGTGGTACTTCCACTTAAGTTACCATTCCAAGCAATAGAAATGTGTAAATTTGTGCAACAAATCGAACACATATGTCAACAATCGGATCAGAAGAAATGAAAGGAATTCTAGCACAACTAGGAATTCAATCGAGCAATTCAGGTGCTTCCACAGGAAGTAACTGGATGAATACAACAGGAGCGAAAATTGATTCCATCTCACCAGTAGATGGAAAATTAATTGCTTCCGTAAACTCAGCAACAGCTGCAGATTACCATGCCGTAATCGAAAAAGCACAAGGAGCTTTTGTTGAATGGCGTAAAATTCCCGCACCAAAAAGAGGTGAGATTGTTCGTCAATTAGCAGAACGCATTCGTTTTTACAAAGAGCCACTTGGAAAATTGGTTTCGTACGAAATGGGTAAATCACTTCAAGAAGGATTGGGTGAAGTACAAGAGATGATTGATATCTGTGACTTCGCTGTTGGACTTTCACGTCAATTGTATGGTTTAACCATGCATTCAGAGCGTCCAGGACACCGCATGTACGAGCAATACCATCCACTTGGAATCGTTGGAATCATTTCAGCGTTTAACTTCCCGGTTGCTGTATGGAATTGGAACACGGCGCTTGCGTGGGTTTGTGGAGACGTGTGTATTTGGAAACCATCCGAAAAAACACCGTTAACAGCGATCGCTTGTCAACGCATCACACAAGAAGTATTCGAAGCGAATGGCGTTCCAGAAGGAGTGTCAAACGTGATCATCGGTGACGCGGAAATCGGAAAATTAATGGCGAATGACGGACGTGTGCCGTTAATCTCTGCAACTGGATCTACGCGCATGGGTAAATCTGTTGGAGCAGCAGTTGGCGAGCGTTTAGGTCGTTCTTTATTAGAGTTAGGAGGAAACAACGCGATTATCATTACGCCAAGTGCAGACTTGAAAATGGTCGTTCCAGGAGCAGTATTTGGAGCCGTTGGAACAGCAGGACAACGTTGTACATCTACACGTCGTTTGATTGTTCATGCATCTATTTACGACAAAGTAACCGAAGCATTGACTTCTGCATACAAGCAATTGAGCATTGGAAATCCATTGGATCAAAACAACCACGTTGGACCATTAATTGACCAAGATGCGGTGAACAATTACTTACACGCGATTGATGCAGCTCAAAAAGAAGGTGGAAAAGTATTGGTTGAAGGTGGTGTGTTAAGCGGTCCAGGATATGAGTCTGGATGTTACGTGAAACCATGCATCATCGAAGCAGAGAATCACTTTGCGATCGTACAACACGAGACATTTGCGCCGATTCTTTACGTGATGAAATACTCCGGAGATGTACACGAAGCGATTGCATTGCAAAATGGCGTACCGCAAGGACTTTCTTCTGCGATCATGACGAATGAGTTGAAAGAATCCGAAGCATTCTTAGCAGCAGCTGGATCTGACTGTGGAATCGCGAATGTCAACATCGGAACATCTGGTGCGGAGATTGGTGGTGCTTTCGGTGGAGAGAAAGAAACAGGTGGTGGACGCGAGTCTGGATCTGATGCATGGAAAGTTTACATGCGTCGTCAGACAAACACCATCAACTATTCAGATAGTTTGCCATTGGCACAAGGAATCAAGTTTGATTTGTAGGAAGTTTAGCTTCTAGAAATATTAAAGTCCAGACGATACCGTCTGGACTTTAATATTTAATAGGGATTTTGGTCTTAATTCTTCACCACTTGAATCGGTTGATTGGTTCCAAGGGATAACCAATATGTTCCGCGTGCGAAGTCGGAAAGATTCAGTTGAAATTGTTCGTTGTCTACTTGACCGTTTAGCACTTGTCGTCCGCGGATGTCGACCAAGTTCCATTCACTTCCAAGGAATGCAACTGGAACTTCTACCGTCAGTAACTCATTCGTTGGATTCGGGAATACGCTTACAGCGTTGCTAGAAAGAGTTTCTAATCCAACGCTATTCACCGTGCTACATTCCGATGTATCCGAACCACAACCGTTACTTGCCACGACCGCATACACACCGTTCATAGAAGCGGTAAACGTTGTTCCCGTTGCTCCAGCGATTGGCGTTAAATCCGAACAATTAATCCATTGAAAGTTCACGTTTGCTTGCGCAGGCGTCGTCATGGTTACGCCATTTGTCAAGGTAATGACTGGCGTAATCGGCGAGAAGTCCATGTTTAAATTCAAGGTAATGGTGGAATCACAGCCTGATCCGTTTGGAATCACTTGGGTGTACATCCCTGACTGCGTGTACGTTTGTCCGTTCAAGGTATAATTATCACATGCGCTTTCGTTCAAAGTACTCGATGTCGCTTGCCCGACGTTCACTTGAACCGTATCCGTTTGATGACAGTTGTTCGCATCTGTTCCCGTCACAATAAACGCACTTGAATTGACAGTGTAGGTCAAGGCCCCAGAACCACTCAAGGTCACCGCACTTCCGTCGCAGGAGTTGATGTCCGGACCTGCACTCACGACTGGCAAGGCATTCACAGAAACAATGACTTGATCCGTTGAGGAACATCCGTTAGCGGCAGTTGCTGTAAGTATGTAGGTTGTCGTAGTTGTCGGCACGAAAGCCACGCCGTTTTGTACGCCATTGTTCCATTGGAAGGTTGCTCCCACGGAACCATTTCCATTTAAAGTCACAGGTGTTCCTGCACAAATGATTTGATTCAATCCGGCATCCACACTTGGTACTTGTGTGTTACTTGGTACTTGTGTGTTAATGAAGACCGTTACTTGATCCGTTGCTGTACATCCGCTCGCGGCATTTGTCGCTGTTAACGTATAAACAGTTGCCACGCTTGGATTCGCTAATGGATTCGCTACCGTTGCGGAACTCAATCCTGTATTTGGTGTCCAAGTGTAGGTCATCCCTGCAATCGGTGTCGAACCAAGTCCGTAACCCGTTCCATTGTTTAAACAATTCACTGATCCATCTGGACCCGCATTCGCTGTCGCAGGGGTGGTGTTTACAACTTACATCAACTTGATCTGTCGACATACATCCGCTGGAAGCATTCATCACCATCAAGTTATACGTTGTGTTCGTGGACGGATTCGCCGTTGGTTGGGAAAGTGTACTGGAATTCAATCCTGTACTTGGTGTCCAAGAATACGAATTTCCTGCTACGGTTGGCGTGCCAAGAAGAGCTCCTCCGACATTGGTATTACAACTTACGGTAGCATCTAATCCGGCATTGGCCGTTGGTGGCGTGTTGTTCACAGTCACTACAATTTGATCCGTTGCGGTACAGCCTGTTGTTGGATTCGTGCTGCTCAAAGTATAAGTTGTGGTCACTGTTGGATTGGCAAATGGATTGGCAATGGTCGTTGAACTGAGTCCGCTTGCTGGTGTCCAAGTATAGGAATTCCCTGCAATGGCTGTCATTCCGATGGTCGCACCGTTGACGTTGCTCACACAAGTTTTAGAAAGGTCGATTCCAGCATTCACTGTTGGACCTTGGTTATCTACCGTCACCAACACTTGATCCGTTGCAGTACAACCACTCGCCGTGTTTGTCGTGGTCAGCGTATACGTTGTGGTGGTCGTTGGATTCGCTGTTGGATTGGAAACCGTAGCGGAACTCAATCCGGAAGTTGGTGTCCAAGCGTAAGTATTTCCGGTAACAGAAGTTGATCCAATCGGCAAACCGTTCACATTGGCAAGACATGTTTTCGTGAAATCCAATCCAGCGTTTGCCGTTGGTTGGAACGTATTTACAGTAACGATGACTTGGTCGGTAGCGGTACATCCAGCTGAATTTGTGGTCGTTACGGTATACGTTGTCGTCACTAATGGATTCGCGGTTGGTTGTGCTGCTGTTACTGAACTAAGTCCCGTTGTGGGAGTCCAAGCGTACGTATTTCCAGCCACTGCTGCTGTTCCAATTACTGCTCCCGTTGGATTTTGGATACAGTTTTTCGTGACATCAGGTCCGGCATTGGAAACCGGCGTAGGATTTGCTGTGACAACGACTTGTGCTGTGTTGGATAGACAACCGTAGCTATTGGTAACCACTAAACAATAGGTTCCGGCAAAGGTTGTCGTGATACATGAAGTAATTGTTCCATTACACCACAAATACGAACTCGCTGGAGGTCCACACATAGTAACAGATTGACCTGGACAGATCCCCAACGATCCAATAACTGTGATGGACGCTACTGGGGTCGGATTCACGTAAATAATTTTGGTTGTAGAATTGCTACATCCGTTGGCATCTGTGTAGGTGTAGGTAATGTTTGTGGATCCAGTTGAAACACCTGTTACGACTCCGCTATTGTTCACGGTCGCAATATTGGTATTCGTTGAAATCCATGATCCACCGGTCAAGGTATTGCTCAGAGTCATCGTTGCACCTTCACAAACGTTTGTTGGACCAGAAATCGGCGCCAATGTTGGTAGTGGGTTGACGGTCACCACCACTTGATCGCTTGCCGTACATCCAGCCGCACTTGTTCCGGTCACGGTGTAGGTTGTAGTCGCACTTGGAATAAACGGAATGCCATTTTGGATTCCACCTGTCCAGGAATAGGTGGAAGCACCTGTTGCCGTTAAGGTTGTAATCGTTGAAGCACAGACACTTTGGTCAAGTCCTGCGTTCACGTTTGGCAACGGATTCACCGTCACAACGAAATCCGAAGAACAGGTTCCATTTCCATTGGTCACTGCACATGTATAGGTAGTCGTGCTCGTTGGCGAAACGGTGATGCTTGGCGTTGTCGCACCACCTGGCGTCCAACTGTAGGTGGTTTGTCCTTGGGTGTAAAGTTGTTGGATTTCGGCGGTTGTTAATTCTCTATTCCATATCGCAACATCATCAATTTTACCATTCCAATTTTCATTTGAATTCCAAACTGCTTTCCCTATTCTTCCTGATATGTTTCCAATGTTAGGTGTTGATACGGTTTGGGTATATAATAAATTTCCATTTAAATATATTTTAACTAATCCATTTGAAGATTTAACTGTGGTGATTAAATTCCAACAATTTAAGGGGCAATTAAGATTAGAAATTGCATCAAACATAGAGCCTGAAAATGTACCGAAAAGTCCGGACCCTCCATAATGTCCAGTTGCGAAAACACCTCCTAAATTAGAAGGATTTCCATATCCAACGATGTATGCTACGCCTCCCGGAATCGATGTCAAATAGACCCAGGCGCTTAATGTAGCTTGATTATTTGCTGTGGAAACACCATTTACACCAATATCTATAGAATTACTTCCATTAAAACTATACGCACTATTTGCATTCCCAAAACGATCTGTTGTTAATGTCGCACCATTTACGGTCCCGTTGTTATTATTCCCACTCACATCATTTGCATTCCCACAAAAAGGCCAATATCCTACCAAACCGGTAGCCAATGAGCCTGTTAAATTTGCACAGGTATTTGGTGTAGCTGTAGAACCAGCTGTAGCCGTTAACGTTGTGCTATTTCCAGCACAAATTGAAGCACTGGTTGCAGTGATACTCGGTGCCGGAAGGACATTTACGGTGTAGTTGCTTGTGGTTGAAGCATTATTTGCTGTAACGGTGCAAGAATAGGTGGTATTCGTCGTTGGTGAAACGGTAATACTTTGCGTGGTTGCTCCACCGGGGGACCAGGAGTAGATTGCGCCAGAATTTAAGTTATAAACTTGTTGGACTTCCGCAGCAGTTAATGCCCGATTCCAGATACTGATGTCATCGAGCAATCCTGTATAGAAATTACACAATGGATTACCTGAATTTCCAATTTGCCTCGCTCCAAAAGCAAGAATACTCCCTACATTTTGAAGAGATCCAGTAAAGGTAAAAGTAGATAATAGGATTCCATTTTTATAAATCTTAGCTGTCGAACCTTGCACAGTTAAGGTCATATTTTCCCAATTCGCATAATTAAAGGTTGTATTGCCATAATACATTTGAAAATATGTGGAAGGAGGTAATCCTTGTTCCAAGGCTATTTGTTGGGAGCCGTTGTAGGTTGTTAAACCCAAAGCATAGTCACAATATGCAGTTGGCGAAAGTTGTGTTCCTTGTCCAATAAGTTGCGATCCAATTGGAGGATGACCCGTAGTTGGATTATAAATAGAATTTGCGTTTGATTTATACCAAACGGATACACTTAGATTTGTTGAGGCAATCGAATTAGCCGTAATGTAATCACCCCCATCAAAACTATACGCACTATTCGCATTCCCAAAGCGGTCTGTTGTCAAAGTAGCCCCATTTACCGTTCCATTGTTATTATTACCGCTCGCATCATTTGCATTTCCGCAAAAAGGCCAGTAACCTACTAAGCCTGTTTGTAAATTGCTTGGTAAAGCACTCGCTTGACAAGCACTTGCGCCACTTGTTGTACTTGCTGTTAAAGTCACTGGAGAACCAGGACAGGCGGCAGTACTTGGAGATGCCGCAATGGAAAGTGTTGGGCCAATTGGTGTTGTATTATAAATTCCTGTGATTTCAGCAGGTGTTAACGCTCGATTCCAGATGCCGATGTCGTCGAGTTTGCCATTCATCCACTCAGCATTTAATTCGCGATTTACTGAGCCAAAAAGTAAATCTGATGAATTGCCACTTCTATAAGAACTTAGAAAACTTTCTTGATTGATTAAACTGCCATTTAAATAAATTTTTAGTTCATTATTAGAATAAACATATGCTATGTGATACCAGGAATTATTTGAAATAGTAGTTGAGCTAGTAGAGAAATAATAGTTTCCATTTGTAGCGAATGCACATGACGGCATTTTGTAATTTGATGGAGCCTGGTTAACTTGATAAGTGATAAATAATTGATAAGGAACATTTTGACTACAACAAATGCCATTATCATCTCTTTTAGAAATAAAAACATGATTATTATTAGCCGTGGGAATTGTTGATATATTATACCAAAGTGATATGGAGAAATCCGAAAGTAAATTCAAATAACTATTGTGATTAACTCTTATTAAATCATTTAAACCATCAAAGCTATACGCGGAAATCGCATTTCCAAAACGATCAGTTGTTAAAGTTGCGCCATTAACAGTCCCATTATTCCCATTCCCACTGATGTCATTCGCATTCCCACTGAAAGGCCAATAACCGATTAATCCACTGGTGGGGACATAATTCGGAACCTGTGCAAATAGCACGTTTACTTGAATAAAAATGATCAGTATAGCAATGATTCGAAAGCGTAAACGTAGTTTCATCTTTGATTGTTTTTATCAAAGATAAGTTGATTTTTGCTAATTAGAGTTGTGAAATTTAGCTAATTAAACCCTCTCCTATTTTCCCCTATTTCCTCTCCCGCTCATTCACAATTAAAAGGCGTGCGCTTAGGAAAATGGTGTTCGCATCGAAGGAAGCATTATTCCGGTTGAAAGGCGCCAATAAATGATAGCCGGTTTGAATGTGGAATTGGAGGATTTTGATGCCGATGGTCGGACAAATACCCACACGGTATTGGTCGAAGTTGGTGCGCATGCAGAGGTTTATTCCGTAGGTGAGTCCTACCGTGTTTTCTTTGTGCCAGAATCCAAGGTCGTAACCTAAAATCGGGTTAAAATGGTAGAAATCGTAGGAGTAATTGACACCCATATGTAGCGCGTTGGTCGTTGATGCAAGTAGTTTTTCAGAGCGTCTCCATTGGCGTTCGATACCGATTTCTCCAGCGTAAAAGCGTCCACTTTGAATGCCTATGTAAGGTCCAGATTTTACCACTTTCTTCGTTTCTTTTCGGTCTAACAGTCCTTGTGCACTGAGTTGCTGCGCGCAAAGGATAAAAAGAAAAAGCTTAAGGATTTTCATGCTTCGGGGGATTTATTTGTGTTTCGTAAAAATGGAAAAGCGAACTGGCGCCAACTCCCGGAATGGATCCGTGTAAAACGCTTGTAATGGCTGGAATTATGAACGAGTGTTGCTTCGTTTCTTTGGAAATGATGCTTTCTTTTTGGTCAAAGGAAATCAGCATCAGTAGGAGACTTCCTACGAAATAGGTCCATTGAAGGAGTCCCAAGAGTGCACCGGCCAAACTATTCAAAATGGACAATTTCACTAACTTGATGACACTTTCTAGTACCTTTCCACCAAAGTAAATTCCGGCTCCAACCACCAGGAACAAACTCAAAAATGTCACAGGGGCAATGTAGTTACTTGTCCAAGAAAAGTGTTCTTTTCCATAACTCACAATGACATCCGTGAAATGAAAAGCGGCGTAAAGTCCGACCACCACAGCGAGTAAAAGAAACAAAGACATGATAAATCCACGTTTGTATCCCTTGTAGGCACCGTAAATGAGTGGCATCAGAATGATTAGGTCCAAAATTTCCATGTTCGAATCTAAAAAGAAGGGCGCTTGGAATAACAGAAAGCTCAAAATTCTTCTAAACATTCACTTGTGGGTTTTGCAGATTGTTACTAATCTTGTGCTATGCTAGATCCGTTCAACGACCAATATTTCATGAAGCAGGCTTATTTGGAAGCTCAAAAAGCCTTCGATCAAGACGAAGTTCCTGTGGGAGCTGTCATTGTCTGTAAAAATCAAATCATTGCACGCGGTCACAACCTAACGGAGAAGCTGACTGATGTTACAGCACATGCGGAGATTCAAGCGATTACCGCAGCATCTCAATATTTAGGGGCGAAATACTTGAAGGAATGTACCTTGTTTGTCACGCTGGAACCTTGTTGCATGTGTGCAGGCGCCTTGTATTGGTCGCAAATCGACAAAGTGGTTTTTGGTGCGCGGGACGATCGTCGCGGTGCAGGATTGCAAGAAAAATCCTTGTATCATCCAGCGACCTTGGTCACAAATGGCATCATGGAAGCGGAATGTCAACAGTTGCTCAAAGATTTCTTTGCTCGCAAGCGTTAATCACGAATAAAGCGTATCTCGGATCACCTCCAAGGTTACTTTCAAACTGAAATTTGGTAAGTGCAGTTCCGCGTATTTCACAAGGACATCCAAGCCTTTTCGAACCAACTCTCTGGGATAGTCTTCCGCACTTTCTTTCAAAAACTGGTCTTTCAAAAAAGCAATAAGCGCTGGATCTTGCACGTAGAGCGCACCACTGGGCGTATTGGTGAAGGTGCCGCGCTCGATGTCGAAGGCACTCGCGTTGTCTTCATCAAACAAAGGCGCGTAGCCGAGGAACTGCATGTACTGTGCCAAGAACTGCGTTGGAAAGAGAAAATCATCTGTGCGGGTTTCTAAATCGATCAACTGCGCTTGCACATAATCGAAGAGTGAAGGATCTGGACCTTGTTGCTTGATGGTTTGTTTGAGGACGTCCGCCATAAAAAAAACGAGCATCACTT
>JBEDJV010000069.1:0-9738 GCA_041172545.1 Bacteroidota bacterium
GAGCCATTGCGACAGTAACGAATAACTTAATGGAAGGTGCATTGATTGTCATTTTCGTTTTGGTGTTGTTTTTGGGGAATTTACGCGCGGGACTCATCGTTGCATCGGTCATTCCTTTATCGATGCTCATCGCTATTTCCTTAATGAATGTTTTTGGCGTTTCTGGAAATTTAATGAGTTTAGGTGCGTTGGATTTTGGACTCATCATCGACGGAGCTGTCATCATTGTGGAATCCACTTTGCACATTTTGTATCATCGAGGTAATATGAAATTATCACAAAAGGACATGGATGTTCAAGTATACGAATCTGCATCAAAGTTTAGTAAAAGCGCAGTTTTTGGACAAATCATCATTCTTGTTGTCTATTTGCCGATTTTGGCCTTGGTCGGCATCGAAGGAAAAATGTTTAAACCAATGGCCCAAACGGTGATTTTTGCCATCTTGGGAGCCTTGGTGCTTTCCTTGACCTATGTACCAATGATCTCCTCGATGTTTTTGTCAAAGAATATTTCGACGAAGGAAACAATTAGCGATAAGTTAGTGAATGCGATTCGCTCAAAATATACACCTGCATTGAAAGCATTGCTTCGACGACAAAAATTAGTATTAGCCATAATTGGCGCTTTGTTTGTGTTAAGCATCTTTGCTTTTAAGCAATTGGGTGCAGAGTTTATTCCTTCTTTGGACGAAGGTGATTTCGCTGTTGAAACGCGTTTGATGACCGGAACGAGTCTCACGAAAACAATTGAAGCAACGGGTAAAGCATCCCAAATATTATTAACGAATTTCCCGGAAGTTAAAAAAGTTGTCGGGAAAATTGGAACAGCGGAAATTCCGACCGATCCTATGCCAATGGAAGCCTGTGATTTAATGATTATATTAAAAAATAAGGATGAATGGACTTCTGCTTCCACAAAAGAGGAATTAGCCAGTAAAATGCAAGCAAAATTAGAGGAGCGTTTACCAAATGTTTCCTTTGGCTTTCAACAACCTATTCAAATGCGCTTCAATGAATTGATGACGGGAGCCAAACAAGATGTGGTGGTGAAAATTTATGGAGAAGACTTTGAAAAATTAGCAGGATATTCCAAGCAAATTGGTTCCATTGCAACGAAAATTAAAGGCGTGCAGGATGTGTATGTCGAAGAAATGAGTGGCTTACCACAAATGATTGTCAAATATGACCGCGAAGCATTGGCTCGTTACAAAGTTTCTTTGGATGAGGTGAATCGCGTGGTCAATTTAGGCTTCGCCGGACAATCGTCTGGATTTGTTTTCGAAGGTGAAAAACGTTTTGACCTCGTGGTGAAATTGAAACCTGAGTTTAGAGATAATTTGACGGATTTAAGTCAATTATTTGTCAGCAATGAGGACGGTGAAGAAATTCCCATTTCAGAGTTGGCGCACATCTCGATTAAAAATGGACCCAATCAAATTCAACGAGACGATGCGAAACGAAGAATTCTTGTCGGATTCAATGTCCGCGGAAGGGATGTTGAAAGTATCGTGAAAGAATTGGAAGGTGAAATGAAAAAGAAGGTCAAATTTGATACGGGGTATTTTCCGAAAATCGGCGGGACATTTGAGAATTTGATACATGCACGCGATCGCTTGTTGATTGTTGTCCCATTGTCCTTGCTCCTTATTTTCTTCTTGCTGTACTTGACATTTCAGTCTGTGAAACAAGCTGCATTGATCTTCTCAGCTATTCCATTGGCTTCCATCGGTGGTATTTACGCCTTGTATTTTAGAGACATGCCATTTTCCATTTCTGCGGGAGTTGGATTCATTGCCTTATTTGGAGTCGCCGTATTGAATGGAATCGTGCTCATTGCTGAGTTCAATACCTTGCGAAAAAGTGGCTTACCTTTGATGATGGTCGTTATTCGTGGTACAGGTTCTCGCTTGCGTCCAGTTTTACTCACTGCTGCCGTGGCTTCCCTTGGATTCCTTCCAATGGCTTTGTCTCACGGAAGTGGAGCGGAAGTGCAGAAACCACTAGCAACTGTCGTAATTGGTGGATTAATTAGCGCAACGCTCTTAACCTTGTTTATTTTACCTATGCTCTACCTGATTTTTGAAAAACCGATGAAACGCATGAAAGTGAAAAATACGAGTTTAATGTTGTTGATCCTTTTGGGAATGCCGCATGTGTTCGGTCAGAAAACATTGAGTTATCCGCAGGCGTATGAAATCATGCTCAATCAGAATGGACAAATTTCAGCCTCCAAATTGGAACAGAATAAGCAAGAATTAATGGGGAAATCCAATTCCGGAATTCCATCTACAACGATTAATGGGATGATGGGTCAATACAATTCGTATTATAAAAAGGACAATAACATCACCATAAACCAAACCATACCTTTTCCAACAACCTTCAAGGAGGAAAGAAATCTTGGAATAGAAAAAGGAAAGTTGTCCCAAATTGAATCGGAATTATTGATTCGAGATTTGGCACAACGTTTGGCCATGGCATTTGATCAATATGGCTATTTACAAGCGAAAATTCAATACTTGAAAAGTCTAGATAGTTCCCTTAATATCTTGGAGCAAAAATCGAAAATCAGGTTCGAACTTCAAGATATTAGTCGTTTGGATTACTCATTGATACAAACCAAACGCATGAGGCTTTCGAATGACATCTCCTTGCTGGAATCGGATCTTTTGGGAGAAAAAAGAAAGATTGCTTCGATGTTGAAGATGGATGAAAAATCTTTTGAAATGGAAGGTATCGAATACGAAGTACAATTGAATAATTTCAAAACGGATGTCACGAATGATCACCCGCTCATGCTATGGTACAAGCAGAATGAAGGGATTTATTTGCAAGAAAAGAAGGTCAATTTAGCACACCAATTACCGGAAATCAATCTTGGTTATTTTAACCAAACACTTGTTGGAATTCAGAATGTCAATGGAGTAGACACGAAATTTACACAAGCGAATCGTTTTCAAGGATATATGGTCGGTGCAAATGTTCCAATTTTCTGGGGAGCTTATAAAAACCGAAATGAGGTAACTGCCTTGTCACTGCAGCAAAACGAACTCCAGCAAGAACAAAGTGCACAAGAAATGCAACGAACGTTTGATCAATTAGTCGATCGCTTGAATTTGTTAGCAAGTAGCATGGATAAACTTGGGGGACAACTAACGAATGAGTTACGGTTCTTAACAGAGGACGCAAAAGCGAAATTCGAAGTAGGGGAGATTTCTTTTATTGAATTCCTACAAATACAACAGCAGAGAAGTGAATAGAGAAGTGAATTGGAACTTTCCTATTTACAGTTAATTAATGAATATAATCAAACCAGCATCCAATTAAATTGGTACCGCTAGAAAACAATAAGATGATGAAAAAATCAATTTCTTTCCAACTTTTTACAGCATTAATCGTCCTAACAACGATGATGTCTTGCACAAGTAAAAGTTCTGAAACTACCGTAACCGAAAAAACGGCGCCAAAAAGCGATGTGGTGACCTTAACAGCTCAGCAAGTGGCTTCCCTTGGAATTAAAAGCAACAACATAAGTAAGTCATTCATGGGCATGAGTATTTTTGCGAATGGCATGATCGATGTTCCACCTCAAAACAAATCCTATATCTCCGTCCCATTTGGCGGCTATATTCGCGATATTAAGGTGCTGGATGGAATGCGTGTTTCGAAAGGGGAAGTGCTCCTAGTTGTTGAACATCCGGAGATCATTCAATTGCAACAAGACTATTTGGAAGTTCAAGGGAATATGGAGTTCCTTAAAGCCGAAATGGATCGTCAAAAACAGCTATTAGATAAAGAAGCAGGGAGCGCGAAAAACTATCAGCAGGCGAAAAGCAACTGGCAAGTAGCTCAAGCAAAACTTTCAGGATTGAGCGTGAAATTAGAGATGGCGAATGTGAATATTGCTAGTCTGAAGAATGGAGTCATTCAACGCGAGCAAAAAATCAAATCTCCTTTTGCTGGGATCATTACGAAAGTAAATACAAACGTAGGATCCTTTGCTGATCCAAAGGATAATTTATTAGAAGTGATTGATTTACAACATGCACATGCGGAACTAACTGTTTATGAGAAGTATCTGAAGCTGTTGAAATTAAATCAGTTGGTTAGTTTGAATTTTGTAGATTCTGACGAAAAAACAAGAGCAAAAGTATTTTTAATCGGACGAGAAATTGGTGCTGATCGAACGGTAAAAGTGCATTGTCATTTTGATCGCTTACCGAAGGAAATCGTCCCCGGATCTTATCTGAAAGCAGAAATCAATGTAGATGAAATGGAACATTATGTCGTTCCAACCGATGCCATTGTAAATTTGGGTGAAAAGGACATGATATACGTGACAGCAGATAATCGTCATTTTATCCCGGTAGAAATTGAAGTACTTTCGACACAAGGAGATAAAACAGCGATTCATCCGATGAACGAATTAGATTTCTTAAACCGTAAATATGTAAGCAATGGAGCTTATGAATTATTGTCAACGCAAAATAAAGAAGAGTAAAATGAAAAAGTTAAATGGATTTTTAGGTTTAGTGTTTGTTGCTGCAACATTCGTCTTGAGTTTAAATTCTTGTGAAGGCACCTTTGCTTGTCATGATGACAACATTAGTTCCGCTGGATCAAATAAAAGTCACAATAAAGGACAAAACTGTATGGTTTGTCACCAAGCAAAAGGTGAAGGCGAAGGATGTTTTATTGCGGCTGGAACAGTATATGACATGAGCATGTCGAATACAGTATCCAGTGGGAAGGTAGATTTTTACACGGGTCCAAACGAAACCGGAACGTTAAAACATACGGTTATGATTGATGGAAAAGGAAACTTCTATACAACGGCTCAGTTCAATCCAGAAGGATTGTATCCAGTTATAACTGGTCCAACAGGAAACAAAAAAATGATGGGTTCTTCCTTGAGTACGGGAGCATGTAATTCCTGTCACGGCAGTTCGACAGACAAATTATGGGTTGATTAACGCTTTTCTGCGTTCAACTTCAGCAATAAAGAGCTCCTCGTTTTCTGGTGAAATGAGGAGCTCTTCGTATGTTTGGTAGTGCATCACCAAGCAATTCCAAGAGGTACTCATCTTCCATCCGGCATAGAAACCGTTTGCTTTTTCAAATTTGCGGATGGACTGTATTGGTATCGTTTTTTTGAAAAAATACATTGTTTGACAGACCAATGTTTCGTTGTCCACAAAAGTGTAATAGGTGCTTTTAACGATAAAGAAAAAAAGGATTCCCAATAAAAGCCAAACACTTCCGAGCATGTAGATAGGGGTGAGGTCCTTCTCATGCCAATAAATCAACGCACAGATTCCGGCGTAGGGAATCAGTATGCCCAGCCAAATGTAAAAGATGAATCGATCACGCTTACCTGAGAAGCGCATGTTTACCAAGCGAAAAGTGGACGATGTGACATCAACTCATTCACTTCTTTTCTCACTTGTGCGATAGCATTCGCATCGTTACGATGCATAAGCGCTCGGTCGATGAGTGAAACAATGAATTTTATTTCATCCTCCTTCACTCCACGTGTGGTAATCGCTGGCGTACCAATGCGGATTCCAGAAGTAACGAAAGGAGATTCGGTATCATATGGTACCATGTTTTTGTTGACCGTAATATCGGCAACAACCAGTGCGTTCTCTGCGTCCTTTCCAGTGATTCCTTTCGAACGTAAATCCACGAGCATGCTGTGATTATCCGTTCCGCCAGAAATGATGGTATATCCCAAATTCATTAATTCCTCCGCGAAAACGGCAGCGTTTTTTTGAACTTGTTTCATGTACGTTGTGTAGGAAGGATCCAATGCTTCTCCAAATGCAACCGCTTTTGCTGCAATGACGTGCTCAAGCGGTCCTCCTTGGATTCCAGGGAAAACAGCAGCGTCAAGCAAAGCGCCCATCGAACGAAGGTTACCATTGTTCCATTTAATGCCAAACGGATTCTCGAAATTGTGACGCATCATAATGATTCCTCCACGAGGACCACGTAAGGTTTTGTGCGTTGTAGAAGTCACAATGTGGCAATGATCTAATGGGTCATTCAATAATTTAGCAGCAATCATTCCAGCTGGATGAGAAATATCGGCTAAAACTAAAGCCCCAATTTCATCCGCTACTTTACGGATGCGAGCATAGTCCCAGTCACGTGCATAAGCAGACGCACCACAGATGATCATTTTTGGTTTTTCACGACGAGCCGTTTCTTCCATAAGGTCATAGTCAACTGTTCCTGTTTCCTTCGTAACCCCATAGAAAAATGGCGTGTACAATTTCCCTGAAAAGTTAACCGGAGATCCGTGCGTTAAGTGTCCACCATGTGATAAGTCAAAACCTAAAATCTTGTCGCCAGGATTCAAACATGCTAAAAATACAGCAGCGTTCGCTTGTGCTCCAGAATGCGGTTGAACATTTGCCCATGTGGCACCGAAAAGTTGACATAAACGATCAATCGCTAATTGTTCGACTTTATCCACGACTTCACAACCACCATAATAACGTTTTCCGGGTAGTCCTTCTGCGTATTTATTCGTTAAGACACTTCCCATAGATAACATCACTTCATCACTCACGAAATTCTCGGAAGCAATAAGTTCAATTCCATGTAGTTGGCGGTTTTTTTCTTCGTTAATTAAATCGAAAATAGCTTGATCTTTCATTTTTCTGTTTTATGAGTGCAAATATCGTAATTAAAGTCTTTTTATGTGTGTTAAGCTATGGCTGAATTTTTCATATTCTTCGTTCCAAATACCTTGTTCCTTCAATTCATCGATGCGGATTCTACCCGAAGCATGGATGATTTGGCGATCCTTTCCAAGAATTCCAACGTGAATGATTTTACCGGAAGCATTCGAGAAATAAGCCAGGTCATTTTCTTGGCAGTCTTCAAATGAAACATCTGTACCGATTTCCGCTTGCTCATAGGCATCTCTCGGTAGATTGTAACCATGTATGCGGAAAATAGCTTGAACAAATCCGGAGCAATCGATTCCCCAAATGGACTTTCCACCCCAAAGATATGGTGCATTGCGGTATTCCATGGCGTCTTCCCAAATGCTGTTTTTTACCTTGGTAGCATTCTTTTCTTGCTCAAATGTAACGTCGCCAACTTGGAAACTTAAGTCTTCACCAATAAAGCTTCCTTTCGAAGTGAAGATTGATCCAAACGGTGTGGTGAGTTGAAGCATTGCTTCGGTTTGATAACGATACGCATCCATCCAACGACGGAATTCTTTGTCCGTCAACGGAAGTACTTGTTTAATGTCCATATATCCCTCGTAGCCATCAAGAATGGTTCGGATTTTGATCCAAGGTTGTCCGTGTTCCATTACTTCGATGGGTTCACCAAATAATAGTTGAGAAACCATTTCTGCGGCATCGCTCGCTTCTTTTCGAAGGGGAGCAGTAGAGACGAAGCAGAATGCTTTGGTTTGACTAGGACTTATTAATTTTAAATTGTTCATATTGTCTATCAAAAGTAGAAAATTAAAACCGATTAATGCCTAATTTTACCTCAAGTAATACATGGAAAACGAACGACTTATTTTGGTGACCAACGATGATAGTGTAAATGCGAAGGGCCTTCATGCGCTAGTCGAAATGGCTCAGCAATTTGGACGTGTAGTCGTTGTGGCGCCTGATAAACCACAATCTGGGATGGGACATGCGATAACCATCAACCATCCACTGCGACTTTTCCCTTCGAATCACTTTGGTCAAGTGGAAGCTTACGCTTGTTCGGGGACTCCTGTTGACTGTGTGAAACTAGCCATTTCGGAAGTTCTTCACCGAAGACCGGATTTCATTCTTTCTGGAATTAACCATGGTGAAAACTCCTCGACAAATGTTTTGTACTCAGGGACGATGTCCGCAGCAATTGAAGGCGCCATGGAAGGAATTCCATCCATTGGATTCTCATTGGCTGATTTTGCACCGGATGCTGATTTTGACGCTTGTCAATTCTTTGGCGCTCAAATTTTGACTCAGTACATTCAGAATCCAATCTCACCGAGTGTTTGCCTTAATGTGAACATTCCGAAATTGACTATTTCTGAAATTCTAGGGATTGAAGTCTGTAAGCAGGCGCATGCCTATTGGGCAGATCGATTTGAACGTAGAAAAGACCAGTTTGACAGAGAATATTTTTGGCTTTCTGGCGAATTCGCAGATGTCGACCAACGTCCAGATACGGATTTACAAGCGCTGAAAAACGGGTTTGTGAGTGTTGTTCCGACACATTTCGACTTGACCGCCTATGAAACTTTACAACAAATGAAAAATTGGAAAATATGAAAAAAATCACAAAAGAACATGTCCTAGGATTCTTCATCGGTGTTTTATCACCCATCGTTTTTTTACCGGTAATCGTTTTTGTCTTATCGCAATCACGTCAAACGGAATTCTCCTATTTATGGAGTCAAGTGAACGATTCTGTGGAATACCTTAGCCGTTATTTGTCATTAGGATTGATTCCAAATCTACTCTGGTTCTACTTGTTTTTGAATAAGGAGAAATATGCCTATACCCGTGGAATTATTTTCGGCATGCTTATTTATGCGCCTTTTATGGTCTACGTGAATTTGATTAAATAACATGTCAAAAAGAAACGTTTTTATTTTAAGTGGCGAAGCATCTGGAGACTTGCATGCAGCAAACCTTGTTCGCGCTTGGAAAAAAAACAGTTCGCTCTATGAATTTCAAGCTTGGGGTGGAGATCGGCTTTCAGCAGAAGGAGTAGAGATTAAAAAACACATTCGCGATTTAGCGTTCATGGGTTTTGCTGAAGTGATACAAAACCTTCCAACCATCCTTCGGAATTTCAAACTGTGTAAACAGCAAATTTTAGATTTTCAAACGGATGTTTTGCTGCTAGTCGATTATCCAGGATTTAATTTACGAATGGCAAAATGGGCGAAATCGAAAGGAATGAAGGTCATCTATTACATTTTTCTCCAACGGTTTGGGCGTGGAAAGAAAATCGTGTTCATCAAATTAAAAGAGATGTCGATCGGATGTATACCATATTGCCTTTCGAACCTTCTTTTTATCAAAAATTCGAAATTGAAGTTCAGTATTTCGGTCACCCGCTTTTGGATGAGATTGAACGCTTCCAACAACAGGAACGAAAAGTATTGGCACTACCTTCCGCTAAACCAATATTGGCCTTGCTTCCAGGAAGTCGAAAACAAGAATTGAGAAAAAAACTTCCCTTGATGTTGAAAGCTGCGGAAGCTTTTCATGATTCTCATCAAGTGGTAATTGCTGGAGCTCCGAATTTACCTGTTTCGTTTTATCATGAATTTCAACTCGGAGATCAGGTGAGTTTGATTCAAAATCAAACCTATCAATTATTGAGTCAAGCGGATATAGCACTTGTTACTTCCGGAACAGCAACTTTGGAAACGGCATTGTTTCGCGTTCCTCAAGTGGTTTGTTATAAAAGTTCAGCACTGTCTTACCGCATTGCGAAAGCGTTGGTAAACATAAAGTTTATTTCATTGGTCAATCTCATTCTCGATAGGGAAGTCGTGCGTGAATTAATTCAACAGGATTGTCAAAGTGAATTAATGGTAAATGAGTTGAATAAATTGCGTGAGGGTCAATTGCCGCGAATCGAAATGTTGAAAGCCTACGATCAGTTAATTACCTTACTCGGTGAAAATGGTTGCAGTGAAAAAATGGCTATGGATTTAATTCAATACTTGAACTAAATGCGCAGTCTGCTATTTTTCCTATT
>JBEDJV010000069.1:9752-16686 GCA_041172545.1 Bacteroidota bacterium
TGTCCCTTGATTTTGGGTGCGCAAAATATTCGTGTAGGATTGTTTTCAGATAAATCAATTAAAGAGATCGAGGGGATTGTCGGTAAAGGCACCTATTTTGTTTTCAAGGATTCCATTCAACTCGCAAAATTGGGCCCAGCCGATATTCTTAAGGCAACGTATACGGGCGGAGTTGTTCGTGTGGTGGTAAATGGTGTTGAAAAGGGGAGAGGAAAGTCCATTCGACTCATTCAGGACAAACAAGAAGATTACTTACAGGTCAGGTTGATTTCCCCGGTAGCGAAGCAACGTTCATATGAAGGTGACTTTGATATTGAAATCAGAAAAGAGGCCTTGAATTTGATTAATAATTTGGACATGGAAACTTACCTCGAAGGTGTGGTGGAATCGGAAGGTGGTCCAGGACAAAAATTGAATTATTACAAAGCCCAAGCTGTCATAAGTCGAACGTATGCCATGAAATACTGGAGTAAACATAAAGATAACGGTTACAATCTCTGTGATCGCGTTCATTGTCAAGCATACTTGCATCACCGAAGCGCTACGGTGATCATTGATTCTGCCGTACATCAAACCCGCGGACTGGTAATGATCGATCAAGCGAGAGAGTTGTATCCAACATATTTTCATGCGAATTGCGGCGGTCAAACATCCGAGCCACATTATGTATGGAATGAAGAGATTCCGAATTTGTGCTCATTCAAGGATACATTTTGTATTCACACACAACAAGCGAAATGGGAAAAAAGAATTCCGAAGGATCAATGGACAAAATTTTTAGTGGACAAATACAATTTTCCGATTGGGGATTCCGTCAGTAACGAGTTGTTACAGCATTTTGTCCAGGAGCAACGATCTGCATTCTATTTACATCCGGTGTATGGCATTCCGCTTCGTGATTTACGTGAGCAATTCAAATTAAAGTCAACGTTTTTTAATGTGGATGTAGAAGGAGAGGAAATGGTGCTACACGGGCGTGGTTTCGGACACGGCGTTGGACTTTGTCAAGAAGGCGCAATGAATATGGCTAAAAGGGGATTTTCTTTCGATCAGATTCTAGGGTATTATTATCCAGAAATGAGACTGGTAGATCGGAATACTCTTATTTATAAGTAATCACAAAAATCTCCTCGTCATCGCGTTTAAAGAATTTCTCTGAACGGGCATACGCCTCTAAATAATCTGGATTTTTTAAGCGACGTAGTATTTGCTTTGTCTCTTTCAGCTGTTTCGACATTTCCATATTTTGCTCAGTCAGTTGATTTACCTTGCGTTTTTGGGAAATGAGTGTAAAGACATCCCAATCATCTAAAAAGAGAAAGTAAATCATAAAAACAATTCCTGTAAAGATGTACTTGTTTCTGAGATATGTAGGAATGTGAAATTTCATAAGTCAAATATACAAGCATAAAAAAAAGGAAGCGTTCACTTCCTTTTTTAGTTTTAAAGATTCGAATGTTCATTTATTCAGTTTCGAAGCTATTGTATTTCTTTTCGTAATAAGCGATAAAGTCTTTGTCGTACTCAAACCATTTGGAAACATGTTTCAGCATTGCTCGTGCATTTGCTGTATTTCCATCGCGTTTAATCAATTGTTGCGCACTTAGGATGACACCAGTTCGCAACGCATCTTTGTCCGCATCGGTGAAGTTTTCTAAGTCCGTCAACTTCATTAAATTAGGAATTTCTGTTTTCCAAATAAGGTTTGCCGTTTTCGCATCTTTATTTTGAAAACGAATCGCTGCTTCTACAAATTTAATCGCCATTGGATTTTTGGTAATTGTAGAGTATTGCTCCACGGCATCCAACATTTCTGAAGTTACTTCTGTTAATTTTTCCTTGTTCGTATTTGTGTAAAGAACAGGATAACCATCCTCGTCTTCTAAACGATAAATGATTCCATTGTCTAATAACTCACTTTGGAAATTAGTCAACCACATTTCGTGAATCGGCATGCGGAAAATTCCATTTTCATCTTTTTCAATCGCTGTTGCAGTTGCCGTTACCGCTTCGTCAAATGGATCTTGAATAGCTGGGTCCTTCAAATCTTTTCGGTACATTCCGTAGAATCCTTTCGCTAAGAAAATGTATGGCGTTGGATCACTTGCATATTTAGGTTTTACCACATAATCAGAAGCACGTTTCACCAATTTCACAAAGTTACTATCCGCGTGAATCTGTGTTAATTCATCTAGGTTATTCGTTACGGTAATGAAATTGTCACGGTCCTCAGAAATATCAAATTCCTCTTCTTCCACTTCTCCATTTTTCAATTTCTTTGATTTGGAATAAGTAACGGAAAGGGAAACACTATAATTACCCACTCTTTTGAATTCCACTTCAATGATATCCGATTTTTCATCTCCTTTTGTGAATGACCAATCTTTATCCTTCGTTCCGGAAATGGTCCAAAGTGTCCCAACTTTTTTGGTTCCAGCCGGAGTAAAAACCGATTTCATCTCGATGCGGTTGGTTTTACTTCCTTCGTCATCCAAGGTAATGACACGTTTAGACTCCTTTAATTGTAAGCTTGGTTGTTGAGCGAATAAAGAACTTGACATCCATAATAGGCTGAACAAACCGGTTAAAATCATTTTTCTAGAAAACATAAGCGTTGTTTTTTTTAATTGGGGCGTTTTCAATTATTGTGCCGAATTTACAAAAAATTATTCATGACTTTGAATCAGAAGGTTTAATATCTCCTGAGCAGCCTTTGCAATCTTTGTTCCAGGACCGTAAATGCCGAAAACTCCGGCGTCAAATAAGTATTCATAATCTTGTTGAGGAATGACTCCGCCAGCAACGACCATAATGTCTGATCTGTTCAGTTTTTTTAATGCTGAAATGACTTCTGGAACGAGTGTTTTGTGTCCAGCAGCAAGGGAAGATACACCTAAAATGTGCACGTCATTTTCTACAGCTTGTTTGGCTGCTTCTCCTGGCGTTTGGAAAAGTGGACCAATGTCCACATCAAATCCAATGTCCGCAAAGGATGTCGCAATGACCTTTGCTCCACGATCGTGACCATCTTGACCCATTTTGGCAATCATGATTCTTGGACGTCTTCCTTCCAATTTCGCAAAGCGCTCCACAAGTTCTTTGGCTTGAATAAAATCTTGATCCTTCATAATTTCTTTCGAATAAACACCGCTGATGGAGCGAATCACTGCTTGGTAACGTCCATAAACACGTTCCAAAGCATCAGAAATCTCTCCCAACGTACAGCGCGCTTGTGCAGCACGAACGGCAATCTCCAACAAGTTGCCATTTTCTGCTCTTGCGGCCGATTCTAATTCTTGTAAAAGTTCTTTGACAAGCACTTCATCTCTTTTTGATCTCAGTGCATTCAATCCTTCGATTTGCGCATCGCGAACCTTTGAATTATCAATTTCAAGGATGTCAAAGTCTGATTTATCTTCGTTTTGGTAACGATTAACTCCGACAATGATTTCTTGATTCGAGTCAATGCGTGCTTGTTTTTTCGCTGCTGCTTCTTCGATGCGCATCTTCGGAATACCGGTTTCAATGGCTTTTGCCATTCCGCCTAATTCCTCGACTTCTTCAATCAATTTCCATGCTTGATTCACCAATTCATTTGTCAAAGACTCGATGTAATAACTTCCAGCACTTGGATCAATGAACGACGTAATTCCTATCTCGGTTTGTAAGTAAATTTGTGTGTTTCGTGCAATCCGTGCAGAAAAATCTGTCGGCAAAGCAATCGCCTCGTCTAATGCATTGGTGTGTAAAGACTGTGTCCCGCCCAATACGGCTGATAACGCTTCGATGCACGTTCGCGCTACATTGTTAAATGGATCCTGTTCTGTCAATGACCAACCCGAAGTTTGACAATGTGTGCGTAAAGCCAAGGACTTCGCGGAAGAAGGATTAAATTCCTTGATCAATTTCGCCCAAAGTAAACGACCAGCACGCAATTTCGCAATTTCCACATGGTGGTTCATGCCAATCGCCCAGAAGAAACTCAATCGTGGCGCAAATTCATCAATTTTTAATCCCGCATTTAATCCCGTTCGCACGTATTCAATTCCGTCAGCTAAGGTGTAGGCCAATTCAATGGCAGCTGTTGCTCCCGCTTCGTGCATGTGGTAACCCGAAATACTAATCGAATTGAACTTTGGCATTTTCTGCGAAGTGTAGGCGAAAATGTCCGCAATAATACGCATCGATGGAGTAGGTGGATAAATGTACGTGTTACGCACCATAAACTCCTTCAAAATATCGTTTTGAATGGTTCCACTCAATTGATCTAATCCAACTCCTTGTTCTAAAGCGCTCGCAATGTAAAATGCCATAATCGGTAGTACGGCGCCATTCATGGTCATGGAAACGGACATTTCTCCCAAGGGAATTTGATCGAATAATCGTTTCATGTCCTCAATGGAATCAATCGCCACTCCCGCTTTTCCAACGTCTCCTTTCACGCGCTCGTGATCGGAATCGTATCCACGGTGCGTTGCTAAATCGAAGGCCACGGACAATCCTTTTTGTCCTGCTGCTAAATTTCTACGGTAAAATGCATTGGACTCTTCCGCTGTGGAGAATCCGGCATATTGACGAATGGTCCACGGTTTGGACACATACATGGAAGCGTAAGGTCCACCAAGGTACGGAGCAAATCCAGAGGTAAATTTGGTATGTTCAATCGCCGAAAGATCTGACAAAACATACGAGGATTTAACTTTAAATCCTTCATTCGTCATTGTTTCAACAACTTCCGTTTGTTCCGTTGAATGCTTTTCCTCGAAAGCCGGAATCGTTTTTAAATCGATGGTATTCATTTCAAGGTTCTTTCAGCGGTTAAATATTCTTTTCCTAAATAACTTGGAACAGCGCCCCATGATTTTGCTTTGCTTGCATCACTGTTCATATAGGTGTGCACACCAATGAGCGGCTCTTGACCGTTCAACCACGCATCTGCGCGTTTCACTCTGGTTAGATCGATGTCCACAAGAACGGTTTCAATCATCTCGTTTCGGTCTAATTCAGATAAGGATTGAATGCGACTCCACGTTTTTTCAATGAGTTGAATTGTCAATGCTTCTACAATGCGACTCCCTTTCATTGGATCTTGAACCCAATCAAAATGAGCTTCGTCGTTCAGTAAATTGTACACATTCAAGGACATGCGCAAAGTAAAATCCTCTTTTCCTTCTTTCGCATATTCATCCCAGGGATGAATCACAAGTCCTTGAACACCGCCAGCGAAAGCGGACATTGCTTCCGTGGTTTGACGTAGTAAATTCGTGTATGGATCCTTTAGGGATTTATTCATCCATCCGACATGTGCTTGCACACGGTATGCTGGATGATCGATTCCGTGCAAGGAAGCAATCTTTTGAATCAAATGGTGCAATGCGCGAATTTTGGCCATTTGAACAAAATACTGAGCACCAACTCCAACACTGAAGACAACTTCCGATCGATTCCCTGCAGACAAATACTGGTGGTATGCCGTTGCAATAAGACTCAATTCTTGCTGCGCGTTTGCACCTAATTGTTGCAATTCAAATCCATTAAAGTAGGCGTTACAAAGTAAGCCTTCTTGTTGATTGATTTCATCGGAAAGAAAAATCAGTTGTGCTAAAGTTTCACTTGACAATTGACTCTTTAATTCCGTTAATTGAGCCTCGTTTGATACGAGAATCTCCGTTCGGATATAGGCCAATCCAACTTGATCCAAAACGATTTTCCAATCAATATCATCTTTTTCACCGTGAATAAGTAAGGCATTTGCTCCCTGCATCAACGCCAATAAAATGCGTCGATTGCTTTCCTTTTCATCCAATATTCGCTCAAAATGAACGCTCATGACTTGATTCGATTCTTTTGGATACGAAATAGTTATGGTGTTTTTAGGAATGTCCGTAATGTTTAACGCCAAGTCTTCAATGGCGTCAGTAAATTCTATTTGTTCCGTTTGACCACGCAATTCTTTGTGAATTTGGAGGACCCAATCTTCATGCGTAACGGGTTCAAATGGGTAGTGTAAATTGGACATATCTGTCTAAATTTTCTTTTTTCAAATATACGACAGAAGTTTGAATTGAACTTCGGCTAAACGATTAGAATCGACAACTTATGACTTGTTACAAACGAAAAATGTATTTTAGTTGCTTCAATTCATAGATGGTGAAACACGTATTTATTTTTTTCTGTTTGCTTGTGCACGTAAAAGCAATGAGTCAAACGACTTTTTCTAATAGTGCACGTTCCTTGTCCTTGGCGAATGCAAGTGTCACCTTGCAGGATGTCTGGGCACAGTTGAATAATCCAGCGGCACTCGTCGGACTCAAAAATCAATCCATCGGTGTTTCCTATCAAAATCGCTTTGGATTGAAAGAATTACAGTCACAAGGTGTCGTTTATGCACTGCCACTCAAAAAAGTGGTCCTCTCCGCTGGGAGTCAGCTGTATGGTTATCAACAATATCGTACGGTGAAAACAGGAATGGGCGTTTCCATGGCACTCTCTGAAAAAGTGAGCGCCGGAGTAAAATTAAACCATCACTTCATTCGACTAAATGAAAATTATGGAACTTCTTCTTCCTTGAGTGCCGACCTTGGATTATTGGTAAAATTTAATGACCGTATCCGTTTTGGATTCAGTGCCTTAAATATTGGGAGATCTAAGGTGTCATCGAATCTGAATGAGCGATTGCCTAGTGCGTTGAGTCTTGGACTGAGTTACCGCATTTCAGATCAACTCATCATGTTAACGGAAATCGAAAAAAATGTCATTTCTCCCTTGCAAGTCAAATGTGCGGCTGAATACAATCCAACAACAAAATGGTATTTTCGTGGGGGAGTATCAACGGCACCCTTGTCCTTCTCTTTTGGTGTTGGGGGAAGATTTAAAGATCAGTTTCAGTTGGATCTAGGAACAGCTTACCATCAGCTACTAGGTTGGTCACCAC
>JBEDJV010000070.1:0-6895 GCA_041172545.1 Bacteroidota bacterium
ATCTGAAGGAGAAAACGTAGGAACAAACTTCTTGAGAAACAAATGGTTGGAAGTAGAAGCGAACGATAACACATCAAAACGTGAAATGTACGGAAGTTTGTCTTGGATTTCTTACCCAATGTTGAACTTCGGACAAACGTTACTATCTACGGATGTGACCATCAAATTGCGCATCAACAAGGAATACAAAAACTATGTTGGTTCAGGAGAAAACGGAGGAAAACCAATGTATGGATGGTCAATGGATGACATCGCAACGAAAGTTGGTTCTCAAGACCAATTGAAAGAAGCGTTAGCGATGATCAATGTCGTTCCGAATCCGTACTATGCGTTCTCGGAATATGAGCGAACAAGAATTGAAACGAAAGTGAAAATTACAAACCTACCAGATAAATGTACGGTAAGTATTTATACTGTAAGTGGTAAATTGGTTCGTACGTTCAAAAAAGATAGTCCGGTAACTTCATTAGATTGGGATTTAACGAATTCAAAATCAATTCCGGTTGCAGGTGGTGTGTATTTAATCCATGTGGAAGTTCCGGGTGTTGGTGAGCGTGTGCTCAAATTCTTCGGAGGTATGCGTCAAGTGGATTTACAAGGTATTTAATAAGCTTTTATTACAACAAGATGAAAATGGATGTAAAAAAAATAGTACTAGGAATTTGTATCGGAAGTTCATTTCTGTTAAAAGCAGGAAATGAGGACCGAGTTGGATCTGCGGGAGCATCTCACTTATTAGTGAATCCTTGGTCTCGAAGTGCAGGTTTTGCTGATGCAGGAATAGCAAATACAAATGGTTTAGAGGCCACTTTTACGAATATTGCAGGATTGGCATTTACGGAAAAGACTCAAATTAAGTTTAACTATTCAAATTGGATGGGGACAGCTTCGATTGGATTCAATTCTGCAGGAATTGCTCAACGTATTTCTGATTCGGAGGTATTCTCTATTAGTGTTCAATCAATGAACTTCGGAGATATTCCAATCACAACAGTTGCGAACCCGGAAGGAAATATCGGTTTCTTCTCTCCTCGTGCAAACATCTTTAATGTTGGGTACGCGAAAGAGTTTTCATCGAGTATTTATGGTGGAATTAACTTTAAAGTTGTTTCTGAAAGCATTTCCAATTTAAAATCAAATGGTATCGCCATAGATGCAGGTATCCGTTATGTTTCTGGTGAACAAGATCAAGTGAAATTTGGTATTACTTTGAAGAACATCGGACCTGTAATGCGTTTTAGAGGTGATGGACTTGCTCAGCAAGCTACCTATGTTTCTAGTGGTTACATTGCTTCTCTAGAGGAACGTTCAGCTACTTATGAATTACCTTCTCTTCTAGGAATCGGAGGTTCTTATGATGTGATTTTCAATGAAAGCAATAAGTTAATTATAGCAGCTGCGTTTACGGCGAATTCATTTATGAAAGATCAATTTCGTTTAGGTTTAGATTATGGGATCTCAAATGAGAACATGGCCTTCAATTTCCGCGCTGGATACTGTTATGAGTCTGGAATTTTTAATGCGGATAATCGTTCAAATGCGTTAGTAGGTCCAACTGCTGGATTCTCTATTGACGCGTTAGTAGGAAAAAACAAAAGTGCATTAGGTTTCGAATACACAACACGTTTTGCAGGAGTATTTGGAATAATTCACACAGTAGGAGCTACGATCAGTCTAAAATAAAATACTTACTTTTGTAAAGGTTCAAGAGAGTCCAATGGGCTCTCTTGTTGCGTTTAATACTTTATCACATGTCACAATTAAATTACTATACTCCTGAAGGTTTACAAAAACTAAAGGATGAACTTTACCACTTGAAAACGGTTCAACGTCCGGCCATTTCAGAACAAATTGCTGAAGCAAGGGATAAAGGAGATCTATCAGAAAACGCTGAATACGATGCGGCAAAAGAGGCCCAAGGAATTCTTGAAATGAAAATTTCAAAAATGGAAACGATTATTTCCAATGCACGTTTGATTGACGAAACACACATGGATAATAGCAAGGTTTTTATTTTATCCAAAGTTTTGATCAAAAACCAAACGAACGGAATGGAAATCGAGTATACACTTGTTGCTGAAAACGAGGCAGATATTAAGTTGCGTAAGATTTCAATTGAGTCTCCAATTGGCAAAGGACTTCTTGGAAAAAAAGTTGGGGAAATAGCCGAAATCCAAACGCCTGGCGGGACAATGAATTTTGAAGTAATTTCCATTTCTCGTTAATGGCTTCCATTTTTACACGCATAGTTCAAGGTGAAATACCTTGTTATAAAATTGCCGAGAATGAGCATTTCTTGGCTTTTTTGGATGTCAATCCGCTTGTAAAGGGCCATACACTAGTCATACCAAAGAAAGAGCAAGATTATTTGTTTGATTTAGAAGATGACTTATTTGTTGGATTACACCTATTTGCAAAAGAAGTGGCGATTCAACTAAAGAAAAAAATTGCTTGTAAACGCATTGGCATTGCCGTTATCGGCCTCGAAGTACCTCACGCACACATTCACCTCATCCCATTGAATCAAATGGATGACATGAATTTTAATCGCGAGAAATTAACATTAAGTTCTGAGGAATTAGCGTCACTGGCGGAAGAGTTGAAGATGTTCTAATGAAATCCTATGGGAAAATCAATCCTATTTTTTCTTTTTATAGTCATTAGCACAAGCACTTGGTGTCAACCAATGCGTGTGTTATTTGTAGGTAATAGTTATACGCACTACAACAACATGCCGAAGATTTTTAAGGACATGGCGAGTTCAAAGAATATCAATGTAGATGTTCACATGAGTGCGAAGTCAAGCCATACATTTCATATGCACAGTGAACGTACTGATTTATACCAAGATATTCGTCGTGAAAAATGGGATTATGTCGTACTTCAAGGATTTAGCCGTGAATTGTCCACAGATATAGGAACAATTGATACGATGGTCGTTCCTTATGTGAAACGAATTGCAGATAGCATTTATCACCAAAATCCATGTGCGACAATTCTCTTATATGAAACGTGGGGTTACGAAAAAGGATTTCCAGAGGATTCTGTGAATTTATCCTATCAACTTATGAGCGACCACATTCATCAAGGATATTTGTATTTGTCAAAGTTATTCGATTTTCCAATTGTACCAGTTGGAAAAGTATGGGAAACGGTGAAGGAAAACAACCTGTCTATTCAATTGTATCAAGAAGACTTACAGCATCCATCTAAATATGGCTCTTATTTAGCTGCTTGTAGCTTCTATGCTGCCATATTTAAGCAAAACCCTAATACTTCCTTTACGGATGGAATTAATCCCGACATGGCGAAGTATATTCAAAACACTTCGTTTTCGATTGTAGACCAAAACATGACGCGCTATTTGTTGAACCGAAATATAGTTAATGTGAAGTCTTCAAGTAAGGATGGGAAATATAAAGCGGATTGTTCGGCGAATTTCCCCAAAGCAAAAAGCATCGTATGGAATTTTGGTGATGGGAAAACATCGAATTTATTTCAAACACAGCATTATTATACAAAACCTGGAACATACACGATAACAATCACTATTCAAGATGCATGTGGAGAACGTGTTCTGAAGAAAAAAGTGATTTTCTAAGTTAATCGAATAAGAAAAAAAGTCGATTCGTCAGTTTCTTTAACGGAATCAAAATAAAACTTAAAGCAGAACGTATTTGATCAATGAAATAGGCAAATACGACGAAACTTAGAACGAATAACAAAGTGTACGGTACAATTTGATACGCATTCAATCGTTCGTGAAAATAATGCGTCAATCCTCTCCCAGTTAAGCTACCATACAGGACAATCATATGTATGATATAAATGCTCAATGTATTTTGGCCAATCTTTAGGAATAAGTTTTGCTTTTTAATCTTGAGGACATATGTTTCCAAGCACAATAGAATCGTCAAGACCATAAATACCATTCCTAGTTTTTCAAATAACCAATCCATACGGTATAAATTGCTGTTTTGGAAAATGGAAACATCTCCAAGTAGCAATAAGAACTTCTTGCTGAATGTATAAAGTACAAATCCAATCACGAATCCGCTTAATATAAATTTAGGGGATTTTACCGTTTCTTTGAATTGAAATAAAATTACACCAATCATTGCTCCGAACATAGTATAACCCATATGTGGAGTTAACGGAAATAAAGAATGTTTACCGTGAAAGATGTTTTGAATGAACATCGGCGCTTTCGCCGGCCAGTATTGTCCTTCCGGAAGTAAGCCAAAGTACAAATAGCTGGTAAAAAGTAAAATACCCGCCGTTGCATAATAAATCCACAATGGGATTACTTTAATCGAACGGGATATTCCGTATAAACTGATAATGGTTAAAATACCCACTCCGATACACTGCAATACATGAAACGCGTAATATTGAAGTAAATAACCCCAAAACAACAATTCAACAACGCGTTTTAATCCTTTGCGGATCCTCATGTTACTCCAGAATGCCGTTTTATCGTTGCCAAGAAGTAAATACGTAAAAACGATACCGGTAACGGTTAAAAAGACAGGTGATGTAAATCCGCGGATAAATTTCCAGTAATAATAAATATTGTTTGATTCATCACGTAAATCAAGGGCCAATGAATCGTGAACGAAATGTCCCTCAAGCATTAACAAAATCGCTATGGAACGAGCGATATCAATGAAATATAAGCGCTGCTTCGGTTGATTTAATTCTGGAATAGTAACTTGAGTCATAGTTCAGATTTCGTGCGCAAGTTACGAAAGAATGCCTTAATAAAAGGCAAATACTTTACGAGATACGCGAAAAACACAAGGAATATAAGGGCTCCAATGGTTGCGAATAAGCCTGAAAGTTTCGATTGAATGATGTCTCGAAGACTATATCCGACCAACGCGCCATAGAGCAAAATGGCATGTGCCACGTACACAAAAAAGGTGTTTTGCCCCATGCCGAGAAAAAGTGGACTTTTGGATATGCGCCACTCACTCATAGGAATGAAAACCGTAAACAACAAAAACACAAATCCGAGGCGATCGAAATACCAAAGGTTTTGTGGATGCGCGGACAATTGATATTGAGGAGTAAGCCACGAAAGAAAAGTGAATAACCAACCAAGGGCAAAAGCGCCAAGTGATAACAGAATCGTGTACTTCATGAGTCGTTTTTTATCTTCGTGCAACTGAAAAAATGCTAGAAGCGATCCGAAAAATGCACCGAAGAAGACATAACCCATCCAAGGGAAAATGGAAAATTCCGTTTCTGGTCCTTGAATCATGTTCTGAATGAACTCGGGAAAATGCGCAGGAAGATAAGCTTCCGTTGAACGAACGAAAAACGTCCCAATAAATAGGGTGAGTCCAATAGTAAGATACATCCAATGAAATGGAATTCTCAGTTTGATGGCAATATAAGTCAGGAAAATCAAACTTAAGATTCCAACACCAATGCACTGAAGGACATGGAACGTGAAAAAATGTGGATTGACATGTCCCTGAAAATAGTAACCAAGGTATTTGAAATTAATTTGAAGTGCGTAACCAATGATCAGCAACATCAATCCGCGTTTCATTCCTTTTTTTACGCGTTTTAAGTCCCAGAATCTGAGGTGTTCGCTGTTTTTTAACTGTAAATGCAACAGATAACTAAACACGGTTCCTGAGATGGTGAAGAACAATGGGGCGGTTAATCCACGCATAAATCCCCAAGAATTGAATAGAAAGTTACTTGAATGTCCTTGCTTGAAAATCTCTGCCATATAAAGGTCATAATTGGCATAACTCATCGAAATGAAATGTCCTTGTAACATCATGCATATCGCCACACTTCTCCCGAAATCGATGAATTGAACCCTAGATTGTCGTTTGATTTCTTCCATTTATTGTCCTGTAATACGTAATTCGATGATTTCAATGCGACGTTCTTGTGATGCAGCTTTGGAATAGACGGAATTCTTTTGGTCGTAATAATCGTCACTCGTTTCTTTATTAGCCTTAAATTCTCCCATAGGGACCTCGATGAACTCCAGCACTGGATTTTCACCAATCATATATGCTCCAAATCGACCTTGCTGTACTTCTTCAAAATAGTTTTTTAAGGATTGAATGCGTCGTTTCGTTAGATGAACATTGTAATCCGTTTTTGCGAGAGGACTAGCAAATCCTTGCACCATCAATTGGACGCGATTCCCTTTTTGAAGTTCAAACCAAACTTGATTGGTGAATTTCTCCAAATCTATTTTTCCTTTTTGTACCTCTTCCTCAAAAAAGGATTGGAGAGCCGTCACGGATTGTTTTGCCTGTGCCGAATCACGCTGTTGCGCTACCTTGGTCTTATAGGTGGCGAATTGTGCTTCATACTTTTGATAGGACTCTACGTAACTTAAATTAGTGAAATCAGATGTTGTATTGGCATCGGGTTGGTCGTTTTCAAAGTACAAGCGAATGGGCAATTTTACCACTTCATAGGGCAAGGAGGCAACAACCTGTGTCTCAAATTTAATCGGCTTCCTTCTTGGAACCTCAGCCATGTAAATGTCACTGCAACACGTTGGATTTTTCGCATACAAACTTCCCAAACGATTGGACGATACAAAAGTCGAGTCACCAGACTGAAAGTAATATTGATCCGCCGCAGGACTATTCAGCGGTAGTCCAACGTTGATAGGTGCACCAAACTTCCCATTTCTAAATTCCGAAAAAAAGACATCTTGTCCGCCAAATCCTTGGTGCCAACTGGAGGAGAAATACAGTCGGTTTTCAATGGTGTCGAACCAAGGACAAATATCATGATCGAGGGAGTTAATACTTGAGATGTTTTCAACGGATGTCGGATTCCCGTTCTGATCTAATTTTGTATACCAAAGATCCATGCCGCCTTTTGTCCCCGAACGATTCGAGGCAAAAAACAA
>JBEDJV010000071.1:0-8637 GCA_041172545.1 Bacteroidota bacterium
CCCTTTATTTATTGTTTAGAAAAAAACCTCAAGGCTCCCCAAACTCTCCCACAATCAATCCCACCTGCATCGGCGTCAACAATCTCCTCCCTTTAACATAGCCGGTTTCAATGAGTTTTTCGGTTAAACCCTTTGAAGCGTTGATCCACAGCCGGAGCTGCCAAGAGGCACTTTTCTTGGTAATATTTGGAAAATAAAGTTGTGCGAGCTCACCGAAGCCGTAAGCCCGCACTTTGAAAGGTTCATTGATCATATGACCGTTATTGATTCAAGATTAGTATTATTGAAATGAATGGCGCTGGAGCCGTTTAATTTAGCTGCAAGTAGTTTCATGTCATCGCCAACTTTCTTATCTACAATTCTCGCGTAGTGCTGGGTACTGTGGATGTTTTTATGTCCGAGCATTTTCGAAACGGTTTCAATTGGTACGCCATTCATCATGGTAATCGTTGTAGCGAAGGTGTGCCGTGCTACATGATACGACAGTTGTTTTTGGATATTGCATAAATCTGCCAGTTCTTTGAGATAGGCATTCATTTTCTGATTGCTGAGAATAGGTAAAATGGAGTCTTCGGCATCTAATAATTCGAGTTGACAATAATTTCTAATAATGCTCATGGGTATATCCAATAGCGGAATATTGGCACGTCCACCAGTTTTCTGTCTTCTTGTACGAATCCAGAAGCCCATTTCGTCGTTTCCTTCTATTTCAGCTCTCTTTAACTTTTTCACATCGATATACGCAAGGCCAGTATAACAAGAGAACACAAAAAAATCACGTACTCGATTTAAACGATCGAAAACAGAATTAAATTCAATCAGTCGCTCTAACTCCTCAAAAGTCAAGTAAGGCCGGTCAACCTCCTTCAAGGACAAACTAATGCCATTAAACGGGTCTTTCACCAACCATCCGCTGCGAATACTGATGCTTGTAATCGTTTTGAGGTTCTGTAAAAACTTTGTTGCTGTATTGTAGCTACAACCTTTTTCAGTTTTCAGGTAAATACCATACTGCTGGATCATTTGATAGTCCACCGCTTTGATGGAAACATCCTCAACATGGTAGTGCTTCTGTAAAAACGCCTGAAAGTGGTTCTTTGCCGTATTGTACTTTTGATACGTGGCGTAAGAATTCTCCTTTCCGATTAATTTTTTCAGGTTAGACACGTGTCCTTCCCAAATGTCGATGATCTGTCTTGTTTTGGCAGTGTTTACCCCAAGGATTGCATCCCTGAGCATCTGCGGAGTCACATCATCGGTGTAGGATAAAAGCTCATTGTACTTTTTGTGCGCTTTTAAACGAACCGCTTCCAGGTAATTATTGAAAGCGCGCGCTTCTTCCGTGCGACCTTTCATTACATAGCGGGCCGGATCCCAATCTTCAGGTTTAATAAACCTATGTACTTGGAGAGCAACTCGATCTCCATTAATGTTGATGCGTAGCATCACGGGACATTCCCCGTTTTTTCTTTCTCTTGTTCGGTTGATGTAAAATGTCAACCCAAACGATGTTCTTGACGACATGGCGTAAGTATTAATTGCGCCCCCATTTTGATGACAAAACTACAATAACACCACCTTACAAAACAAATTTAAAACACTGTTTTTCAGTACTATTATGTACCAAAATGTACTCACACCCGTTACCACTTTTTCGATTTTCAAAAGTGGTCACCAGATTGCAACCCAGTTGGGGTACAAAATGGTACATTTTAGGACATTAAAGAACAAAAAAAAAGCGTGTAAACTCAGTGTTTACACGCTTTGGTACATTTTGGTATTGTTACCTGGCGGAGAGTGGGGATTATGAACCATAACCTTTAAACTCCTGTATCCGCAATCGACCACTCTGCCAACTCTCCGGGCCAAAAGTACATAAACTTTCAGAATTGACAAGCGTTCAGAGAAAAATATTCGAAAAATAATTACGATTGTTTACCTTTGCCCTATGAAATTAAAGCTAGTACCACTCGAGGAATTGAATGCCATGAACAAGGATACACTCATGGAAAAACTTGGTATTCAATATGTTGAAATCGGTGATAATTATGTTGTGGCTTCAATGCCGGTCGATCATCGAACAAAACAACCCATGGGACTTTTGCACGGTGGCGCAAGTGCTGCGTTGGTGGAAACGGTTGGATCCTTGGGTTCACTCCTACTTATTGACCACGAAACGCACTATGCGGTTGGACTCGAAGTGAGTGCGAATCACGTTGGTGGAATCCAAACGGGCGAAGTATTAGCCACTGCTACACTCATTCACGGTGGAAAAACGACGCACCTGTGGTCCATTGAGGTTCGGGAAAAGGAAACAAATCGTTTGATTTGTACGGGGAAACATACGGTGATGGTTCTTTCGAAGAAGTAAAATGAAGATTCACCGAGGTATAACGCTTAGCGCTAATCAACTGAATGAAATTGATGCACTTTGGAATGCTGAGTATCCATTAAAGTTAAAAGACCGTTTCAAGCTGTTGCTAACCGAAACAACCAAAACCATACACTATTATTGTACGAACGAGTCTGGTCAAATCATTGCATGGTCTGTATTATTTGAAAAAGAAAATGACCTTCGTTTTTCAATCATAGTTGCTACCAACTACCAAAAGAAAGGACTCGGTTCTGCCCTACTCACGGAAATGAAAAAGGAAGGAATGGCCTTTTCAGGATGGGTAATAGATCACGATACAGACTTGAAATCCGACGAAACTTTCTATCAATCCCCGATCAACTTCTACTTAAAAAATGGATTTTCCCTCGACGAGTCTTGCCGATTGAATAATGAAATGATTAAGGCTGTATTGGTTAGGGTTTCTTGAAAGTCTATTTATTCCCTTCTCTCTCCAATCTGCTGTCTCCACATCGCATAGTACAAGCCTTTTTCAGCAAGCAATTCTTCGTGTTTTCCAGTTTCGACAATGACTCCTTTTTCTAAAACGAAAATCTTGTCAGCATGCATGATGGTCGATAAACGGTGTGCAATCAATACAGTGATGTGCTCTTTGTGACTTCCAATCGAACGAATGGTGTTTGAAATCGCTTCTTCGGTGATGGAATCCAAAGCGGATGTTGCTTCGTCGAAAACCAACAAACGTGGATTGCGAATCAAGGCACGTGCAATGGATAATCGTTGCTTCTCACCACCTGAAAGTTTCATTCCGCCTTCACCAATCACAGTGTCAATTCCGTACTCACTTCGTGCCAACATGCTTTCACACGACGCTTGACTCAATGCAAAGTCCAATTGCTCTTGTGTCGCTTCTGGTTTCGTAAACAATAAGTTTTCACGAATCGTTCCTGCGAATAACTGCGTATCCTGTGTGACAAACCCCAATTGTTGTTGCAATTCGTCGCGATCTATGCTCGTGGATTCAATGCCGTTGTAGTAGATTTTTCCATTTGGCGTTGAATACAGGCCTACGAGTAACTTTACTAACGTACTTTTTCCGGATCCACTTGGACCAACAAATGCGACCGTTTCGCCTTTTTGGACCTCAAAATTGATGTTACTCAACGCATCGTAACTAGAGGATTTATGTCGGAACGTCAAATCGCTAAACGCTAATTTCTCAATCGCATTCAATGGAATTGGATTTTCTGGCTTCTCTTCAATCGGAGTGTTGATGATCTTCTCGAAATTATTCAAGGATGCTTCCGCCTCGCGGTATGCAATAATTACGTTTCCAACTTCTTGCAATGGTCCAAAGATAAAGAAGGAATAGAATTGCAAGGTCATGATTTGTCCAAGTGACAAGGATCCATGAAACAATAAGTACATCAAAATGAACATAATCGATTGACGCAATAAATTAACCGTCGTTCCTTGAATGAAACTAATACTTCGTACTTGACGCACTTTTTTCAATTCTAACTGAAGAATTTTACGTGTTCGGTCATTCAAACGGTCTGTCTCTTGCTGCGTTAAACCCAAACTTTTAATCAATTCGATGTTGCGCAAACTTTCCGTGGTACTTCCCGCCAATTGCTTCGTTTCGCTCATGATGGTCATCTGAACTTTCTTGATGCGCTTGGACAGAAAACTGATAAAGAAACTCAATCCAGCGGCAGAAAACAAGTATAAGAGGATTAATCCTGGTTGAACCGTAAAGGCATACACCATAACGAAAACTAGTCCTACAATCGATACAAAAAGGATATTGATGAAACTCATGATGAAACGCTCTGCATCTGTTCGTACTTTCTGAAGGATGTTCAAGGTTTCGCCACTTCGTTGATCTTCAAACTCGTTGTACGCAATTTGTAAGGTGTGCTTCAGTCCATCTGTGTAGATATCTGCGCCCAACTTTTGAATGATTAAATTGATGCTGTAATCCTGAAATGCTTTTGCGGTACGACTCACCATTGCCACTCCAATCGCAGCGGCAATCAACCATCCAACTCCACTGATGAATTGTGATTCGGTAAAGTCCTTCGGATGCGTCGCGAAACGATCCAAGATTTTTCCAAAAATAAAGGGGTCCAACAATGAAAAAACCTGATTGATACTCGCTAACACAAGTGCTAAAAAGACCAATGATTTGTAGCGTCCGAGGTAACTAAAGAGAATTTTCATGGAATGATTTTGTTTGAAGGTGCAAAAGTACGAAACTATTCCCGTCCAATTACCTCAAACGGAATCTCAAGCAACTAGAATCCGTATATTTGCCACAAACAGTCCCCATCGCATGCTTCGTTATCGATTTCCAGGTCAAGTTATTGTTTCCAAAAATGGATACTTTAAAGAAGTTCAAGATGTTTCTTTTCAAGGTTTTATCATTAGTGACTTCAATCAACAATCGAGGTTTGTGTTCGTGGAATCTGAGGAATCTATCGTAACTACACAAGAATTACATCCACCTTTTTCCATTTCGAAGGAAGCATACATCGACCAAGCAACGAAACTTGTTTCCTTGCTGCAAACATCGACCTTGGAAAAATTGGTTTATTCCCGTGTAAAGTCAGCTCCCCTAACCCTTTCTGGAACGACTTTGTTCGAGCGTTTAGAAGCGGCATATCCAAAGGCCTTCGTTTACCATTTCAAGGATCCTAAACTGGGAGAATGGATTGGAGCAACGCCGGAAGTATTGATCAAAGGAACAAATCAGTCCTTCGAAAGCATGTCCCTCGCTGGAACCAAGAAAGCGGAGGACGAAAGTCCTTGGGGCTCAAAGGAACTAGAAGAACAGGATTTCGTTAGTCAGTTTTTACATCACACCTTGAAGAATCATGGTGTTTCGGACTTGCGTTCCGATGGACCAAAAACGGTCATTGCGGGTCCGCTCGCGCATCTACGCACGGATTTTCAATGGAAGTCGAGCTTAGATCAAGCATGGTCCATCGCGAAGGACCTCCATCCTACTCCAGCAGTGAGTGGAACACCGAGAGAAAAGGCCTTGGCATGGATTCAGTCCGAAGAAAAACACGAACGTCAATTTTACGCAGGCATCATCGGAAGCATCGATGAACACAGTATGAACCTTTATGTGAACCTGCGTTGTGCTCAAATTCAGGACGATCAAATTTACTTGTACGTTGGTGGTGGATTTACCGCTGATTCGATTCCCGAAAAAGAATGGGAAGAAACCGAAAATAAAAGCCGCACGCTGTTAAACCTCCTTTAAATTTTGGTATTTTTGCACGATGATTTCCAGCTCAAAAATCATGGTGCAATTGATTGTCGATCAGCTTTTGGCTTACGGCATTCGCAAGGTCGTTGTTTCTCCCGGATCGAGAAATGCGCCTTTTTCTATTGCCTTTGATGAGCACCCGGAAATCGAAACTTTTGTGGTGCACGATGAGCGTTCTGCTGGATTCATTGCACTCGGAATGGCGCAAGAATTAGGTGAAACCATCGCATTGTGCTGTACATCTGGGAGCGCTTGTTTGAATTATTACCCCGCCGTTTCCGAAGCCTATTATCGTTCAATTCCTTTGTTGGTGCTGACAGCAGATCGTCCGACAGCATGGATCAACCACGGAGATGGACAAACGATCGTTCAACGTGATGTGTACAAAAATCACATTCTTGGTAGCCTCGAAATGGACGAAGATTTATTCGAACAAAAGAGCATCGAACAACACCAGACGGAATTAGCATCCTTACTAACTGTAACAACATCCACGTGGAAAGGTCCAATTCATTTGAACGTTGGCTTAAATGAGCCCTTGTATCAAACAGTCGAAAAAACGGTGGATTACGGCAAACGTTTGCCCGAAGAGCAAGCTGTAAAGCGCATTGATTCAAAACAAATGGATGTGATTGTGAAGGAAATCAATCAATCGAAAGTTTTGATCTTGTGTGGGCAAATGGAACAAAACCTGAAGGTGCAACAAGAGTTAATCAAGCTCGCTTCCTTTCCAAACATTGTCGTTTTAGTAGAGAACACATCAAATATTCAACACGAACGGTTCATTCACTGCATCGACCGCACCTTAAACGGATTCGACCAGAACAATGATTCATTTAAACCTGAAATCCTCATAACAATTGGTGGAGCAGTTGTTTCGAAGCGCATTAAAGCGTATTTGCGAAATGCGGGTGTTCAAAAACACTACAAGATTGGTGCTGAATTTCCTGAAATGGATACCTACCGTTGCTTGAGTCAAGCGATTGCCCTGGCTCCTTCGGATTTCTTCGAGCAAATCAACGAATACGAACTAACCGCGAATACACACAATTTCAATGGAAAATGGAAGGCAGTGGACATTCTAGCCAAAGATCGTTCCCTCGATTTTATGTCCGAATTTTCAGCGTTGACCGATTTACAAGTGTTCCAAAATGTTCAAGATTTTTTACCTGAGAACAGTGTCTTACACTTGGCAAATAGCTCTGTTGTTCGCTATGCACAATTGTTCGACCCACTTCCGGGTGTCCGTTATGAGTCCAATCGTGGAACAAGTGGCATCGATGGATCCACAAGCACAGCACTTGGTGCAGCAATCGCCAATCCAAGTAAACAACACGTGTTGATCAGCGGTGATATTTCCTTTTTGTACGACAGCAATGCCTTGTGGTATGAACCGTTTCCTCGCAACTTCAAACTGATTGTCATTCAGAACTACGGAGGAGGAATTTTTCAAATCATCCCTGGTCCTGCGGATTCCAAGCAACGCGAAAAGTACTTTGAAGCCAAACAGACGAAAAGTCCGGTGGCCATTGCCCAAGCATTTGGACGTCAAACCAAAATAATTTCTTCCTTGGAAGAATTGACAGATTATTTACCTTTGTTCTTCGATCCAAGTTGTGAGACACAGGTATTGGAAGTCCAAACGGATGATGCCAACAACGCCATCGACTTAGATCGCTATTTTGAATTTTTAAGAAACTAACATACATGGATCATTTTCTCGCGTCTTTTCACATTTTAACGACCGTTCAAGGTTGGACCTATTTATTGATTCTAACGTTATTGGAGATTGTCCTGGGAATTGATAACATCATTTTTATATCGATTGTGACCGATCCGCTACCAAGAGTGAAGCAACGCAAAGCGCGTATGATTGGATTGAGCTTAGCGTTGATCATTCGCATCTTGATGTTGAGCGTCATTTCATGGGTGATGACTTTGGACCAACATCCCTTGTTTACCGTGATGGGACAATCCTTTACTGGACACAGTTTGGTCTTATTGATTGGTGGATTATTCTTGATTTACAAATCCGTTACGGAAATGCATTCCAGTGTGAAAGGCTCTGAGGAAGGACATACATCCAAAGAAAAAAGTACTTTACGCGGTGTCATTATGCAAATTGTGATTATTGACTTCATCTTTAGTTTTGATTCGGTGATTTCTGCAGTCGGAATGACCAACGACATTTCAAAAGAAACACATGCAAACCCATTAATCATTATCGTTTTAGCGGTCGTTATTTCGATGATTGTCATGCTATTATTCTCACGTCCAATCAGTGATTTCATCAACAAACGTCCAACCATTAAAATGATTGCGCTCGGATTCCTTGTAACCATCGGAGTCATGTTAATTGCGGAGTCTTTTGGAGAACACGTTCAGAAAGGATACATCTATTTCGCTTTGGTTTATTCCTTAGTAATTGAATTCCTGAACATCAAAATGCGCAAAAACAAGAACGCGTGACACCCGCAGAGGCAGCAAATCATTTAGGACTTTCCAACTACGAAGACTTGTATGAAGCGGTTGAAATGAATCTGTTTCATTGTCGTCAAGAATTGATTCAAAAAGCAGATCACGTATTGCTTTTCCCAGCGAAAGAGAAGCGCTTCAAACTCTTGCAACTAGCGGCAGAATCCTTGGGGTATGCATTCGAACAAGCCTTAAGCACAGAAGAAATCGTTGAAGGTCAATCTACATTGATTGAAGAACGTTTTCAGCATTTTCAAGCCAATCGTTCACGTCTTTTAATGGAAGTTGGAAAATCGACATCTTTCCATGGATTGATGCACATTCAAGAGCAACTAAGTCGCAACTATCAGCGCTGGGCAAGCTTTTGGAAGGATTTAAACACCTTGCATCCACAAGAACTCAAATTATCTTCCGTATTAGATTCCATGCGGTTTTTGCAGGTGATTCATGAATGGAAAAAACAAGGATGGACAGAAACTTCAGACTTGAATCCAACGAATATTCCAATAGACATCCAAGTGGAGATTCTTCG
>JBEDJV010000072.1:0-8438 GCA_041172545.1 Bacteroidota bacterium
TTTTCCAGTCATTTGCTTGTATTTCACCATGTAGTGAATCAACAAAAGAATGATGTGGTGAGAATCGATGAATTCACCTTTTCCATTGTACAATCCGATGCGATCGGCATCTCCATCCGTTGCTAAAGCACATGAAATAGTTCCGTCTGCTTTGATGAACGCCTCTAGTTCTTGAAGGTTTTTCGCAATCGGTTCTGGCGCTTGTCCACGGAAAGATGGATTATGGTCGCAATGCAACAATTGTGTTTTCGGTAAAATCAATGGCATTACGCGTTGACCTGCGCCATACATCGCATCGTATACTAAGTTCAAACCGGAGTTTGAAATCGCGTCTAGGTCAAAGTTCTTTTTCACGTGATCCACATAACGTGTTTCGATGTCCACGATTTCAACTTTTCCACTTTCAATAGCAGCATCAATGTTTACGGCTTTGTAATCGATGGTACACACATCTGGAATGATGTCCTCTACTTCTTGTACTTTCTCTGGTTCCAATGGTCCACCAAAGAATGCTTTCAACTTGAATCCGTTGTAAGATGGTGGATTGTGACTTGCTGTCAAGATGATTCCGACTTCGCATTCAAATTGAAATGCTGCCAAGGAAATCATCGGAGTAGAAACGAATCCACGTGACATGCGCACTGGAATTCCTTGTTGTTTCCATGAATAATTCTCCTGCAAAACGACAATCGTGTCCAACGATAACGCTTGGATTCGCATATGTTTTCTTCAACCAAATTCCGGTTGCTTCCGTTACGCGAGCAACATTTTCAACGGTAAAGTCATCAGCAATAATTGCTCTCCATCCGTCTGTTCCAAATTTTATTTTCTGTACCAAAGTCTACTATATTTTGGCCAAATATAGTGGATTTGGTGCGAATCGGGATGTTCTTGAAAAGGATAATTGAGTGTTCTCCTATTTTTGGAAGTTTTGAAGCGTTTTTTCGATGATTTGAACACATTCCATCAGTTGATTTTCGGTAATCACCAATGGTGGTGCAAAGCGAATGATGTTTCCGTGAGTTGGTTTTGCGAGTAATCCATTTTCTTTTAACGCAACACAAAGGTTCCATGCAGTTTGACTATCCGGAGAATCATTCACGACAATCGCATTTAACAATCCTTTTCCACGTACTTGCACAATAAGCTCGTTCGTTTCAATGATGCGGTTCATCTCATTTCTAAACAAGGAACCAAGTCTACGTGCATTTTGGATGAGGTTTTCTTCATACACTACTTCCAATGCTGCAATGGCAACTTTCGCTGCAATTGGATTTCCACCGAAGGTCGAACCATGTTGACCAGGTTTGATGACGGTCATAATGTGGTCGTCTGCCAATACTGCTGAAACGGGATAAACGCCACCAGAAAGTGCTTTTCCTAAAATGAGGATATCCGGACGATTGTATGTTGCTGTTTGACGTTCACATTTTTGTTCACACGTACAGTTTCCACAGACAGCGAGTAAACTTCCCGTTCGTGCGATTCCGGTTTGTACTTCATCCGCGATAAAAAGCACGTTGTTTTCCGTACATAAGCGTTTTGCTTTATTCAAGAAATTCTCTGCAGGCGTGTAAACTCCTGCTTCTCCTTGAATCGGTTCTACGAGGAATCCAGCTTCCTTTGATGGCTACTTCCAAGGCAGAAATATCGTCGTAAGGAATGGACGCGAATCCAGCTGGAAAAGGTCCGAAATTCTGATAGGAATCCGGATCACTCGAAAACGAAACGATGGTTGTTGTACGTCCGTGGAAGTTTCCTTCACACACAATAATGACCGCTTCATTTTCAGCGATTCCTTTTTTCTCATAGGCCCATTTGCGGCAGAGTTTGATGGCGGTTTCCACGGCTTCAGCTCCCGTATTCATGGGAAGGACTTTGTCAAAACCGAATGTTTCCGTCACAAATTTCTCATAGTGTCCAAGCGAGTCATTGTAAAACGCACGTGAAGTCAAAGCCAAGGTTTGCGCTTGGTCGATCAATGCTTGCGTGATTTTCGGATGACAGTGTCCTTGGTTTACCGCAGAATATGCCGACAGGAAATCGTAGTATTTTTTTCCGTCCACATCCCAAACAAAAACACCTTCACCTTTGGAAAGAACAACAGGTAAAGGATGATAATTGTGTGCTCCGTATTGATCTTCTAAGGCGATGTGTTGATTGGATTGACTCATGATGAATGGGGTAATAAGGTGTTTAACTTAGTCAACAAAGATAGGTAAATGAAATGTGAAAATTAATTAACAACAATTATAAAATTCATGTTTGAATATTGCGTTAACTTTGTGCTGTGAAGTTTATACGTCGATTCTGTTTAATTCTGTGCGCTTTAGGAGTTTTCCTAAATGTCACGCTCAGCAATGCTTTACAAGCTCGTACAATAAATGATCAAACGGGGAATCATACTCAGAGCAAGCAAATTGCTTTTCGCAAGGTTTCACAAGATCCCCAATTAAATGCTTTCGAATTCGAAGAGGACATTGAATTGGATGAGGATGGCGGAGATTTCAGCCATTCAATGGAATTGGGTTTAAGTAATTACCAATCTCCAATCCTTTCTTTTCAAGATTTAAATTGCAGGAAATACTCCTATTATTCCACAAGTGTTGTTTGGAATAAACATCCCTTATTCATCCATTTTCAGAATTTCAGAATATAAAATTGCGTTAACATTTGGCTTAGAATCAATTGTTTAACGTAAATCATATTTTATGAAACATATCTTTCAACTTGAAAAAGTTGTCGAAGAATTAAAACATTTTTTACCTTCTCAAGCTCCTTTAAAGGACTTTATTCACCACAATACTTTGCATGCTTTTCAGCATGATTCTTTCCATCTAGGATTGAAAAAGTCCAATGTAATGTTTGGATACAAGACGTATTTGCAGTTGAGTGAATACCGACAATTATACACGGAAGGTAAAATCAAAGATGAGGTACTCGACCAGTTCATACCTCGTGAAGATCAAGTGTTGTGGAAAGCACGGTTGTTTTCAAAAGAATACAACGAACAAGTGAATCCACGCATTGGCATGCTTCGCTCCAATTGGAAATCGAAGTACAAAATGGACTTAGATAACTACACGCATTCCATTCTTTTTAGAATCACCAGCAGTTACTTGGATCAAGGAATTTCTGTTTGGAATTTCCCCATCAAAGACCTTGGATTTTTAGAGGCCATGCGTCACCTAGAGTCTAACGGGAGCATGAGTTTCTTCAAGAAAAAACGCGCAAAGAACTTATTGGCTAATGCGGATTTACGTTTGGAAGATTGCTTAGCGATTTTGGTCGGTAGGGAAGACTTGTTTGAACGATACTTGTTCGATCAACAATTCGCACATCCGGGATATGCTGGAATGGTTGCTGTCCTTTCTGGAAATGAGAACGCACTCATCGATGAAAGAAACATCGATTTAGTCGAATGGATGACCTTTGAATGTTTATTGGAGATTGACGCATTAGATGCCTATTTTGGTGATATATGGACTCCAATTGGATTGAAAATAACGGAAGAACTGCCAGATTTATTTGCTCCAGTGGTGATGGATGAATTGTCCGAAGTGAAACGCATATGGCAAGAAGCCTATGAGTGGACCTACTACAATGAAGTCTTAAACGGATTAAAAGAAAAATCCGTTGTGGAAGAAAAACGTCCAGAATTACAAGGGATTTTCTGTATTGATGACCGCGAATGTTCGATTCGTCGGTACATCGAAGAAGGACATCCCGGAGTTCAGACTTTCGGTACGGCAGGATTCTTTGGAGTGGAATTTTATTTTCAACCTTATGGATCAACGTTTCGAACAAAGGTTTGTCCAGCGCCAGTTACCCCGAAGTTCTTAATCAAAGAAATCGCGAATGATGCGAAGTCTGAGAAAGAATATCACTTTGATACACGGTCTTATGGACTTGTCTTCGGTTGGATTTTAACGCATACGATGGGATTCTGGTCCGCACTAAAATTGGCTTTGGCTATTTTTAAACCCTCCATGAATACCGTGGCGGTGTCTTCAAGCGGACACATGCGCGCAGACTCGACATTGGTGATAGAAAATCAAAATCACGAAGTAAGTGATGACGGACTGCAAGTTGGATTTTCCATCGATGAAATGACGGATCGCCTTCAAGCATTGTTGATGAGCATCGGTTTAAATAAAACCTTTGCGCCTTTGATTTATGTCGTTGGACACGGTTCCAGTAGTTCGAACAATACGCATTATGCAGGATATGACTGTGGCGCTTGTTCAGGTCGTCCAGGCTCTGTCAACGCTCGAGTGATTAGCCACATTGGAAATCATCCACTTGTTCGAGAAAAATTAAAAGAACGAGGAATTGAGATTCCAGAAAGCACACAATTTGTTCCCGTTTTACACGATACTAGTCGCGATGAGTTTACCTATTACGATGTTGCTGTTCTGAATCAACAGAATGTGGAGAAACATCATGTGAACACACGTTTATTTGACCAAGCATTGGATTTCAATGCGACTGAAAGATCGAGAAGATTTGTTGTGATGAATTCGAAAAAGGCAGTGAAAAAGGTTCATGAAAACGTGAAATTACGTTCGGTATCTTTGTTTGAACCAAGACCAGAGTTAAATCATGCAACGAATACCTTGTGCATTGTTGGACGTCGTTCCTTCTCCCGAGGATTGTTCTTAGATCGTCGCTCGTTTTTAAATTCCTTCGATTACGAAGTCGATCCGGGTGGAAAATACCTACTCGGAATTCTCAATGCGGTTGCACCTGTTTGTGGTGGAATTAATTTGGAATATTATTTCTCGCGGGTGGACAATCAAAAGTTAGGAGCAGGAACGAAATTACCTCACAACGTGATGGGATTGATCGGTGTCGCCAATGGAATTGATGGAGATTTCCGAACAGGATTGCCAAGTCAAATGATTGAAGTGCACGATCCCTTGAGGTTATTAGTCATTGTGGAACACTTTCCAGAAGTGGTATTGAAAACCATCCAAACGAATCCAGCGACCTATGAATGGTTCTTAAATAGTTGGGTGAATTTGGTGGCATTCCATCCCACAGAAAAACAGTTCTATCAATTCGCTAATGGAGCATTTACAGCGTATTCGCTTCCGAAAGAACAACTCACTCACATTGATGATGCGATGAAGTTCGTGACGAATGAATCAGAGAATTTACCTGTTGTCGAATTAACACATTAAGGAATTATGGAACTTACATTTAAATTCTTCATTCATTTTTTCATTCTTTTACCATTAATAGGCTTTACCTTGAGCTTATTTATCCCAAAAAAGAAGGAGAATGCATTGTCTATATTGGCGTATACGTCAGTGGGACTTCAACTGTTAGTGAGTATCTTTTTTACCTACCAATGGGCAAGTCATGGTTTTCCCGAAATTAACTTGAAAGAATTCTCGGTTTATCAGAATGGTAATTACGACTTCTATCTAGATTTCTATTTTGATAAGTTAACGATGGTTTACTTGTTGTTGGGTTCGTCATTGACATTTTTAATTACGATCTATTCAAGGTATTACTTGCATAGAGAAGAAGGCTACAAACGCTTCTTTAATACCATTTTATTCTTTTTCCTCGGATTTATCCTCATCATTTTTGCGGGGAACTTGGAAACGATGTTTATAGGATGGGAAGTATTGGGGATCTCTTCTTTCTTGCTCATCGCGTTCTATCGCGATCGATATTTACCGGTAAAAAATGCCCTTAAGGTTTTCTCCGTGTATCGCATTGGCGATGTTGGAATCATTTTAGCGATGTGGTTATCACACCATTTATGGCATGAAAACATTTCCTTTTCGAAATTGCACAATGCGGAATTAGTTCATGATCACATCATGCAGAATTCCTTGGTAGGACTCGCTATTGCCTTTATGTTTTACATTTCCGCTGCAGCGAAATCGGCGCAATTGCCTTTTTCATCTTGGTTGCCAAGAGCGATGGAAGGACCAACACCATCCAGTGCGATTTTCTATGGTTCACTTTCCGTGCATATTGGAGCCTTTCTGATGTTGCGAACGATTCATTTTTGGGAAAATCAAATCATCTTTAAAGTCTTTTTGATTTTCTCCGGACTCTTAACAGCGATTATTGCCACCTTCATCAGCCGTGTTCAAAGTTCGATTAAATCTCAAATTGCCTATGCATCCATTGCACAAATCGGTTTGATTTTTATTGAGATTGCGCTGGGTTGGGAAGTATTTGCGCTTGTTCACATTACAGGAAATGCGTTTTTACGTACGTATCAGTTATTGATTTCACCGTCAGTAGTTAGTTACAAGATTCGCGAACAGTTTTACCACTTCAAACGCAAACCTGCGACCTTAGAAGATTCATGGCCGAAACGATTCGAATATGCGTTTTACATCTTGAATTTGAAGGAGTGGAACTTGGATAATCTGATGTACAAAATCCTTTGGAATCCCTTGAAGAAAATTGGACGAAACTGGCAAATATTAAATTTTCTATACGTTTTTTATTTTATTGGATTTGTCATTTTTTCCGGATTAATCGCGATTCAATTCCGAGATCAAATGCCGGCAATTCTTCGTCATCAGTTGCCTTTTTTCTTTGCTTTTTCAGGATTTTTAATCGTGGTGAAAGCCTATACGGAAAAAGACAGTGTGCGAAAAAGTTTGACTTTGATCATGTTAAATCATGTGGCGATTGCCATTGCTATATCCTTCAATGAGCAGTATGATTTCATGCACAATTTCTGGTATTTAAGTGGAATTGTTGTTAGTTGGTTCGTCGGACTATTTGTCATCAACTATTTGCGAAACCGTGAAGAGTGGATCAGCTTGGATCAATTTTATGGTCACATCTATGAACATCCGAAAACAGCCGTCATTTTCTTGATTTGTTGCCTTGGATTGGCAGGATTCCCCATAACACCTTCATTTGTTGGGGAAGATTTGATTTTCTCACACATCCACGAAGATCAAATTGGATTGGCCTTTTTTACCGCATTAAGTTTAGTCATAAATGGACTAGCAACAGTTCGAATTTATGCACGTGTGTTCCTTGGACCGCACATTAAAACCTATCACGAAGTAGCAAAACGCTCTTCTTAAACTCATTTTAAAATAGTTAGCTATGAATCATAAATCATTTATCCCCAAAGACGGATGGCAAGGTTTGAAAGAGAATTTCTCTGCCGATGCCTTATCTGGTTTCCTCGTTTTTTTACTTGCTCTTCCCTTAAGTTTGGGAATTGCAAAAGCAAGTGAATTCCCACCAATTTATGGACTTTTAACAGCCATGATTGGAGGAATTGTTGTTAGTTTTATCGCTGGCTCTCCATTAACGATCAAAGGTCCAGCTGCCGGATTAATTGTCATCGTAGCCGGATCTGTTCATGAATTGGGACATGGAAACGCAGAGTTGGGCTGGCACTTGGCACTAGGCGCTGTTGTCGTAGCAGGAGTCATTCAAGTACTTTTTGGTGTATTGAAGTTGGGGAAATTCAGTGATATTTTTCCGCTGTCCGCTGTCCATGGAATGTTAGCGGCCATTGGAATCATCATCATGAGTAAGCAACTACATATTCTCGCAGGAGTCACGCCCATGACACTCGACGGTAAAGCGATGGTAGAACCAATGGATTTGTTACTCTTACTCAAATCGACCATTCCTAATTTCTTTGAGCATACGGAAGTCGCGGTGATTGGATTAACCTCACTGGCCATTGTTTTTGGTTGGCCGATGTTGAAAGTGAATTTCTTGAAAAGAATCCCAGCGCCTTTGGTTGTATTATTAGTATCTATATTGATGTCCATGGCTTTTGGATTGAAAAACACAGAGGACTTCAAACCCTTGTTGACATTCGATAAAGGATTCTTTGACATTCTAGGAGTTAACGTGAGTTTTGAAGGATACCATCAATTGGGAACCTTTATCAAATTCGTCATCATGTTTGCACTAGTTGGTAGTTTAGAAGCGCTTTTAACGGTAAAAGCGATCGATATGATGGATCCTTACAAACGCAAATCGAATTACAACAAAGATTTAATCGCTGTTGGATTTGGTAACATCATCGCAGGAATTTTTGGTGGATTACCAATGATTTCTGAAGTCGCACGTTCATCTGCGAACGTAAACAATGGTGGACGCACACGCTGGGCGAATTTATTTCATGGGATCTTCATTTTAATCTTCTTGATTTTTGCTGTTTCCTTCAGTAATTTGATTCCAATGACGGCTTTAGCGGCCATGTTAATTGGTGTTGGATGGAAATTAGCACATCCGAAAGAGTTTGGACACATGTTTAAAATCGGAGCAGATCAATTGGTGGTTTTCTTGGTGACCATTGCCGTAACATTAGCAACAGACTTGTTATTAGGTATTGCTGCAGGTATCCTTTTGAAAATCATCCTTCATTTGTTTCGCGGCGTATCTTTGAAAAGCATCGTTAAATCGGAATTCACGGTAGAGGACAATGT
>JBEDJV010000073.1:0-6763 GCA_041172545.1 Bacteroidota bacterium
TTGGCAAACCATTTTTGGTTTCTTTTGCAATTAGACTGCGATAAGCTACAATAGTTAGTCTGGGTATTTGACAGCTGCGGGAGGCTGTTACGCTCTTAAGCAATCTTTGAGTTCATTGAGGGTTTGTGGCAAGTCTTTCGCAATTTGAAATAAAATATGGTTAGGCAACATGTAATTTGGCGACTCGTCATCTACTCTTGAGATGTAATCACGCCACTTCAACAACGATTTCAGGCACCCTATTTGATTGTGTGTGTTCAAGGTTTTATTGCGTCCGACTATTAGGTAGTAGTTTGTGTCTTTTGTTAATGCTGACATGATTCACCTCTTAATTTTTGTTGGATTTACCCTCCTATTGACACCTTCAAAGGCTCAATTACTTTACCGTATTTCGGGTAACGGACTAAGTAAGGATTCCTACATTTTCGGAACGATTCATACGATGCCGAAGGAGGATTTTGACATGCCAAAAAAGGTGATGGACGCCTTGAAGTCTTGTGAAAAAATCGCGCTTGAAATCGACATGAATATGACCATGTCAGAGAAAATCGAATTAGCAAAGATGACGATGCTTCCGAATGGAGAAACCCTGAAAAACTACATGTCAGATTCATCTTATAACAAGTTAAAATCCTACTGCATGGATTCACTAGCATGGAAAGAAACAAAGTTTGATCAATATGCGCATATGAAACCCTTTTTCTTTAGTTCACTTGTTCTTCAGGAGAAAATCGGAAAACAAAAATCCTTTGAAATAGAGTTTCAGAAATTGGCAAAGAAAAACGACAAACCGTTGATGGGATTGGAAACAGTGATGTATCAAATGGAAACAATTGACCGCATAAGCATTAAGGATCAAATTCAATTCATGGATGACTTTTCCAACATGTCTGAATTCGATGTCATGTTCGACTTGTACCTAAAAGAAGACATCAGCGGATTGTACACCTTGATTTCCTCTGAAACGGATATGCTTCCTGAATTCAACCATTGGTTTTTAGATGTCCGCAATGCCAATTGGATTCCGGTGATTGAAAAAGAAATCCGTCAACAAACAACGTTCATCGCTGTCGGTGCAGGACACCTCGGTGGAACAAACGGCGTCCTTGAATTGTTAAAAAAACAAGGCTATACCGTAACCGGAATAAACAACTAAAAACAACCGGTATCAACAACTAAAAACAACCAACAAAAAACCAATTAGCACATTGGCACATTAGCACATTAACACATTAGCACATTAGCACATTAACCTATGAACACAGAATTCCAACGCATCATCGAATACAGACGTTCAAACAGAAAGTTTGACGCGAACACACCTGTTCCAAACGAAGTCATTCAAACCAGTATCGAACGTGCGATTCTATCTCCGAACAGCAGCAATATGCAACTTTGGGAATTCCATTGGATTCAGTCAAAGGAAATGTTGGAAACGTTTGTTCCTTTGTGTCTTGGACAAAGCGCCGCACAAACCGCACAGCAAATGGTGGTATTTGTGACACGCAAGGACAAATGGAAAAGCCGTGCAAAATGGAATTTGGACATGGTAAAATCAACCATTGACGGCGAGCCAAACAAGGCACAAAAAATGGGTTTGAATTACTACGGAAAAATAATGCCGCTTGTTTACGCTAATGATCCATTTGGATTCATGAGTTTGTTGCGTCGAAGCATTAGTTTCTTCGCTGGACTTAGAAAACCTTTTGTCAGAACTGGAGGAAGAGCGAATCAACGAATCGGTGCACACAAATCATGTGCATTGGCTGCTCAAACATTTATGTTATCTATTGCCGCTGAAGGATTCCATTCTTGTCCAATGGAGGGATTCGATGAGAAACGCGTGAAAAAGGCCTTAAACTTACCTAGAGGCGCTGAAATCAACATGGTTATTTCTGTCGGACTTGGAACCGAACCGGGAATCTGGGGTCCACGTATGCGCGTTCCTAACGAAGAGGTGATTTTCACTCACTAAGTCAACTTTCGACACATCTGATCAAAATTCCGAATACCGACTTTCATCGCGGGTGACATCGGATGTTCTTGAATGAGTTCAATTACGGCATCGACTTCCTGTTTTATTTCAGGATATTGTTGAACGAATGCTATTAACTTATACAAACAGTAAACACGCAAAGCGACTTTGTTTTCTTCATTTTTCACGTGCGAAATCAGCGCATCTAAAAAATCACTTTCACGGTATGCTGTTAAAGGAAATTCGATTAGACAAACCAATAAATTCCGAAGAATGGATTGGTTATTTGTTTGAAGAAAATAATCGATAAATGGCCTTTCAAAGTCTACCAACAGCGTCCAATCTGCTTTGGCAATGTGTATCAGCAACCACGACGCATGCGCTGGCAAGGGTGCTTTTTTGGATCCAAGCGCTAATTCAACCAGATCCGGAATCTGTTCTGGATGCGCCACAAAGTGTTTGTGCCACTCGGTAAACTTGGGTTCTTGAAACCGAGCGATCAAGGCTTCTTCTACATTCATGTTTCTAGAAAAAGAAAAAGCGAGTTCTCACTCGCTTTTCTCGTATTTAAGATTCTTTTTTATCCGCACTGCCGGCGCTTTTCTTTGGCGCTTTTGGTTTTTTGATGGTTACTTTCAATTCTTCTTTACCCTCTTCATGATCGAGTAAAATCGTATCGCCTTCCACCAAATTTGCGTTGATGATTTCTTCCGCTAATGGATCTTCGATGAATTTTTGAATCGCTCGTTTCATTGGACGCGCACCAAATTTCTCGTCGTATCCTTTCTCCAAAATAAAGTCTTTCGCTTTTTCTGTGCTTTCCACGAAATACCCCATTCCTTTGATTCGGTCATGCAATTTCTCTAATTCGATGTCAATGATTTTATGAATATCCTCACGACTCAAAGACTTGAACATGATCATGTCGTCAACACGATTTAAGAATTCTGGCGAGAATGCTTTTCTCAAAGCATTTTGAATCACCATTTTAGAATTCGCTTCTTTCGCTTCTTCTTGTGATTTTGTTCCGAATCCAACACCTGTTCCGAAATCCGCTAATTGACGTGCTCCGATATTAGAGGTCATGATTAAAATCGTATTCTTGAAATCGATTTTACGACCTAAACCATCTGTCATGTGTCCGTCATCTAACACTTGCAACAACAAGTTAAATACATCTGGATGTGCTTTTTCGATTTCATCCAAAAGTATGATTGCGTATGGTTTGCGACGTACTTTTTCTGTTAGTTGTCCACCCTCTTCGTACCCAACGTATCCTGGAGGCGCTCCAACCAAACGAGAAATGGAGAATTTCTCCATGTATTCGGACATATCGATGCGAATCAATGCATCATCAGAATCAAATAAATTTCTAGCAAGGACTTTCGCTAACTGCGTTTTTCCCACACCAGTTGGCCCTAGGAAAAAGAACGATCCAATTGGTTTATTTGGATCTTTTAATCCGGCACGGTTACGTTGAATGGCTTTCACCACTTTGTCCACCGCCTCGTCTTGTCCAATCACTTTACCACGAATGGTTTCCGCCATTTTCACCAATTTGCCCATTTCGGACTCCGAAACTTTCGTTACTGGAATTCCACACATCATGGAAACAACTTCCGCAACATCTTCTTCTGTGACAACGACACGGTTATTTTTAGAATCCTCTTCCCATTTCGATTTAGCCGTTTCTAATTGTTCCTGTAATTTACGCTCATTATCGCGCAATTCAGCCGCTTTCTCGTATTGTTGAGAGCGAATAACATCTGCTTTTTGCTCTTTCAATCCTTCAATTTGACTTTCAATTTCTACAATTTCTTGAGGAACATTGATATTGGTAATGTGGACACGTGAGCCTACTTCATCCAAGGCATCAATCGCCTTGTCTGGAAGATGTCGGTCCGTAATGTAACGCTCCGTTAGTTTCACACACGAGGCAATCGCTTCATCCGTGTACGTAACAGAGTGATGTTCTTCATATCGTTCCTTGATATTATTCAAGATTTGAATCGTTTCGTCTACGGATGTCGGTTCAATAATTACTTTTTGAAAACGTCGTTCCAATGCCCCATCTTTCTCGATGTATTGACGGTATTCATCCAAGGTTGTTGCACCAATCGCCTGCATTTCTCCACGCGCCAATGCTGGCTTAAACATGTTTGATGCATCCAATGACCCACTTGCTCCACCCGCTCCAATAATGGTGTGGATTTCATCGATGAATAAAATGATGTCTGGATTTTTTTCAATCTCCTGCATCACTGCCTTCATTCGTTCCTCAAACTGACCACGGTATTTTGTTCCAGCCACAAGGGAAGCAAGGTCTAAAGAGACAATACGTTTATTGAATAGAATGCGGGATACTTTTCGTTGAACAATGCGCAGCGCAAGTCCTTCAGCAATGGCACTTTTACCCACTCCTGGTTCCCCAATTAAAATGGGATTGTTTTTCTTACGGCGAGATAAAATTTGACTCACACGTTCGATTTCCTTTTCACGTCCCACAATTGGATCCAGCTTTCCAGCCTCAGCCATTTTAGTCAAATCTCGACCAAAATTGTCGAGCACAGGTGTTTTGGACTTTGGATCTGCAGGTTTGCGAGGTGTCCCGTAGTTTTCTTCCTCTTCATTTCCACCGCTATTACTGGGAAATTCCGCTTTTGGTTGTTTGCGTTCTTCTAACATAACTTCGTATTCGTCTCGTGCGTTTTCATACATTACTCCATACTTATTTAGAACTTGACACGCGACACTGTCCTCATTCCGAAGAATGGTGAGCAACAAATGTTCCGTCCCAATGACAGGCGACTTAAATTCCTTCGCCTCTAAATAAGATTGTTTGATGATGTTTTCTGTTTGTTTTAATAAAGGTAAATTGAGATTGGCAATGTAGGATACAGAAGATTTTGATAAAATCTTCTCTACTTCTGCTTTCACTTTGTTAAGGTCCAAATTGAATTCTTGTAAAATATGAACTCCAGTCCCTTCGTTTAAGCGAATCAATCCCAACAATAAATGTTCAGCGCCAACGAATTCATTCATCAGTCGAACAGCCTCGTCGCGACTGTGACTAATTAAATCCTTGACACGAGGTGAAAATTTCGCTTCCATGTGTTCACTTTTTAAGCATTACAAATATAACTTTTATATTTCGCATGCACCGATAATTATTCACAATTTATGCAGTGATTTTGTTAGTAAATTTAGATTTTGGACCTAGGATGGCGTTCATATTTCATTAATTTTGAATGCTTAAATTGACAAGCAGAATTTAATTATCAATAAACATGGCTGAAGGAGAAAGAATTATTCAGATAAACATTGAGGATGAAATGAAATCAGCGTACATCGATTATTCGATGTCCGTTATTGTTTCGCGTGCCTTACCTGATGTACGAGATGGATTTAAACCAGTACACAGAAGGGTTTTGTATGGAATGCAAGACCTAGGTGTTTATTCCAATCGACCTTATAAGAAATCCGCAAGAATTGTCGGAGAAGTTTTGGGTAAGTACCACCCACACGGTGATAGTTCCGTTTATGACACGATGGTGCGTATGGCGCAACCATGGTCTTTACGTTACCCACTGGTAGACGGACAAGGAAACTTTGGGTCCGTAGATGGTGATAGTCCGGCTGCCATGCGTTACACCGAAGCACGTTTGCGTAAGATTGCGGAGGAAATGCTTGGGGACTTGGAGAAAGAAACAGTTGATTTCACTCCAAACTTCGATGATAGTTTATTGGAACCTTCTGTTCTACCTACCAAAATTCCAAACCTACTCATTAACGGTGCTGCTGGTATCGCTGTAGGTATGGCGACCAATATGGCTCCACACAACCTGACAGAGGTGATTGACGGTGTCATTGCTTACGTGGACAACAAGGACATCACTGGTGAAGAGTTGTTGCAATTCGTGAAAGCACCGGATTTCCCAACGGGTGGAATCATTTACGGTTATGAAGGTGTTCGTGATGCCTTATTAACGGGACGTGGAAGAATCGTTATTCGTGGAAAAGCGGAAATCGAAGAAGAAAACGGACGTGAGCAAATCATCGTTACAGAGATTCCTTACCAAGTGAACAAAGCGGAGATGATCAAAAAGATCGCAGAGCTTGTGAACGACAAGAAAATTGAAGGTATTTCTGACTTGCGCGATGAGTCTGACCGTAACGGTATGCGAATCGTGTTTGAAATCAAACGTGACGCCATCGCAAACGTTGTTTTAAATAAATTATACAAGTTTACTGCGTTACAAACGTCGTTCTCCGTTAACAATATTTGTTTGGTTGGTGGACGTCCACGTATGATGGCATTGCGTGACTTGATTCAAGAATTCGTTGAATTCCGTCATGAAGTTGTGATTCGCCGCACACGTTTTGACTTACGTAAAGCAGAAGAACGCGCACACATATTAGAAGGATTAATCATTGCTTCAGATAACATTGATGAAGTAATTGAAATCATTAAAACGTCTTCTAGTCCAGATGCTGCGAGAGACCGTTTATCTGTTCGTTTTGGACTCTCTGAGATCCAAACACGTGCGATTGTAGACATGCGTTTACGTCAATTAACTGGACTTGAGCAAGATAAACTTCGTTTGGAGTTTGATGACTTGATGAAGTTGATTGCTGATTTGAAAGACATTCTAGAAAATGAAGAACGCCGCATGCAAATCATCAAAGACGAATTAATTGAAATTCGTGCAAAATATGGTGATGAGCGTCGTTCAAGAATTGAATACTCTGCAAGTGAAATGCGCATGGAAGATTTAATTGCGGATGAAG
>JBEDJV010000074.1:0-6748 GCA_041172545.1 Bacteroidota bacterium
AGTTGAATGTCCACCGCATCAATCATACGTTTTACTTCTACTTCATTATTCGAAGCTTTCCATGCGTCAAGGATGTACTGCGCATTTTTAGGATAAAATTTCTTTAAAAGTAAAATGCGGTCTAAGGACTCAAAATGTAGCGCTTTGAGTTGCTCGGAATTCAGTTTGTAGGCTTGGTTATATTTGTCTTCCATACCTTCGAAATACCGATTATTGGCATCCACACTACCCTTTTCATCCGTCAAACGGAATTTAATGGCAACGTAGGAAGCCGAAAGGAAAAAACCAATAGCCGCAAAGGAAAAAACAAAAGTCCAAAATGGATAACGGAACCACTTCGATTGCCAGATTTTACGCATATAATAAGAATTGTATGCAAAAGTACATTAATCGAGTGAATGTTAACATGATTCTCACCGTCAGGAACCGTTCAGTTAGGAGAACAAAGTTTTTAACAATCGTGCGCTGAGAACAAGGAGCAAAGTCGATCAAAGCAGGCTGAAGATTTCTTTATTTTGTGTAAAATACACTTTATGAAAACATTTGTAATCAGCGTTTTTACCGTTTTATCTTCCCTGTCATTCGCACAGACAAAAGTTGGATTTTTTCAACGCTTAAATTCATCTCGTCAAGTAGAAAAAGGCATCGAGCAATATAACTTAGGCGGAACGAGTGATGCTTATATGAGCTTCAAACAGGCAAGTGTGTTTAATCCAGAATCAGCAAGGGCTTTGTATTACCTCGCAACTGTTGAGTTCGAATTGAAGAATTTCTATGAAGCAGAAACTCATGTGGAAGCGGCATTACGTTTGAATGATAAAAAATTAAACGGTGATATACACTTACTTTCCGGACAAGTAAACCACAACTTAAATCAACTAGATTCTGCAATTGCCCATTATCAAAAATGCACAGAAATCATTGGTGAAAAATTAGCGAATGAATACACCATACCTATACTCATCGAACAATGTCAATTCGCCAAAAAAGAACAGGCAAAAGGTCTTCAATCCATACGAACTCCCTTTGCGGAAATCAATACAAAATACGATGAGTATGCGCCGATTTTGACACAAAATGGACAAGCACTTTATTTTACAGCAAAAAATCCAGATGCGAAGGGCGACAACATGAATCCAGAGGATCAAAGTTATTTTGAGGATATTTATTTTTCTTATTGGAACGATACGACGAAAACGTACAAAATCACCTATTCTGAAGATCAAGATTGGAATACAGAAGGATTCGATGCCTTGAATTGCGTATTAGCCGACGGAATGCACGCATACGGAACATTAAACACATCCGCTTCTAAAGAAAAAACAACAGAAAGTTCAGAGATTTTCGAATTGACAGCTGAGAAACCATTCGCTTGGGATGAACAAAAAATGATTAAAATCCCGGGAGTTAACACAAGCTTCTTCGATGGATCTGCTTGTATGTCAGATACATTTATTTTGGACGAATACACCTACAAACGCGAACTTTATTTCGTTTCAGATCGACGCGCAGAAAAAAGTTTAACCGATTTATTCGTGGCAACAGAAACAAATGGTGTTTGGGGAGAAACAGTGCAAGCCTTGCCGGATTTCATTAACACCACTGGACGTGAAACAACACCGTTCATCACAGAGGACGGAAACTTATTATTCTTTAGTTCAGATGCTTTACCAGGAATGGGAGGATACGATGTGTATTTCTGCAGACGAAATGGCAATCAATGGTCTGCGCCAGTAAACTTAGGTGCTGCTTTCAATACGGTCAACGACGATACGCACTTTCAATACTATCCTGCACTTGGAAAAGCAGTGATGGCGGGCATTAGTGAGTTAGATGGATTATTTAATTACAACATTTTCCAAATGGACTTAAACGGAAAATCCTTTCCATTTAAGAACTAAATGAACCTTGTGGAATCTAGGGTGTACCTGCATCTATGAAAGGAATTAAACATCGAATTATGAAAAGAATCATTGCCAGCATCCTCATGGGATGTAGTTTGTTAAACGCAAGTGCTCAAAAGGAAATTAGCACAGTTGCACCCATCAAAAAAGTTACCGTATTCTTTACTGGTGCACAGGTGCAACATGAAGCGAAAGTTGACTTACAAATGGGACGACAGGACATCGTTTTTCAAAAGTTAACGGATTTTGTTGATCCGAACACCGTTCAAGTGAAAGCACAGGGCGACGTGACAATTCTTTCCGTTCGCACGCGAAAAAATTTCGAAGACCTAAAAATCAGCAACGAAGAAATTCATGCATTGAATGCCAAAAAGGACCTTCTTTACAAAAAGGATCAGGCCTTGCGTGATGAATACGTTATTCTGGAGATGGATAAAAACTTGTTGATGCAAAACCGCGATTTAAAAGGACAAGATCAAGGACTAAAAACAACCGAATTAAAGGAAGCGTATTTGTTTATGCACACAAAACTTACGGAGGTAATTACCCGTGAAACTGCCATTTACGCTGAGTTGGAGGACTTGCAAAAGAAAATGAATCAAATCGAGCAAGAAATTATCAGTCAACGTTCGAAACCAGTAATTAACTACTCTGAAGTTGTAGTGGAAGTCGATGTGACCAAATCGTGTACCGCTGGATTTCAGTTCAACTACATTAGTCCAAACGCAACCTGGAAGGCGTATTACGACATGCGCAGCGATGGAATCGGTAAACCAGTACGTTTAGAAGCCAAAGCGAATGTGAGTCAAACCACGGGTATTGAATGGAAAAATGTAGACTTAGTTCTTTCCACAAACGATCCATATGAAAATGCGCAAGAGCCCACCATGCAACCTTGGATTATCTATTACAACAACTATCCACAGCAAAAAACGCAAACCACACGCAGCCTACCACAGATGAGTTACGATGGAGAGAAATTGAGAGGAGAAGTGATCGATGCATCGACAGGTGAAGCATTACCATTTGCACGTGTTCATTTTGCCAATAATCCAAACATCGCGGCGGTGACCAATTTCGATGGAAAGTTCGAACTGACCATTCCAAAAGGAGAAAACTACGTGAATGCGAGTTTCGTGGGTTACAATACAGGGCAACTTCAAATCACTTCGACTTATGTGAAATTCTTCCTAGAACCTCAAGAAGTAGTTTTACAAGAAGTCATGATTCGAGGGGCAAGATCCGATGACGCGGATTATTATATTGATGGAATTCAAGTTACTTCAGAAGCAAATACCATCACTAGAGAAGATTTTTCACGCATGCCTATGAGATCCGCAGATATGATGCGCTCTACACCAGGGGTCCAAACTGGAAGAAAACGCAAAATGGAATTCAAAAATGAAACAACTGCATATAAATCAAACGCTGTGGCAACGACCATCACGAAAAAAGATTTGCGTGTAGAATATGCCATTCAGTCCAAAATGTCCATTCCATCCGATGGTATGGAACACCGAGTAAGTATTGCGACACATGAATTACCCGCTTCGTATGAGTACCATGTCATTCCTAAAATTGACCCAAGCGTGTACTTGTCCGCGCAGGTTGTTGGATGGGAGAAATTGAATTTATTAAGCGGAGAATCCAACATTTACTTCGATGGCACCTTCATGGGTAAATCGTTTTTAGATGTGAACTCCACGAAGGACACCCTTTCTTTCTCTTTTGGTAAAGACAGCAAAGTGAGTGTGGAACGAACAAGAGTGAAAGAAAAATCAAAAATTAAAACGATTGGTTCCCGTCAGAAATTTGAAGTGACTTGGGAGATTAAAATTAAAAATAATGGTGGAGCGATGATTCCATTGATTGTGAAGGACCAGTATCCAGTTTCCAATCAAGAGGACATCAAAGTGAAGCAAGGCGAATTAGTGGATGGTAAAGTCGATGAAAAAACAGGCATCATTACTTGGACCTTCTTGAAAGGAATTTCTGGAAGTCAGACCATCACTTTTGACTATAGCGTGGATTCTCAATATGGAATTCAGCTTTATTTAGAATAAATTTTATCAGCAATTTGAGGGAGCCACCAATGTTTTGTAACTTGGTGGCTTCTTTATGCAACGTTATTTTGTCCAAGTCGCTTACCGAGGAACTGATTATCATGGATGGCAGTACCAACCGAATGCACCGAGTATTCAGGAGACGATTGAGCGCTGTTTATCGAAGGTCTTTGGCAATACTCCCATCACCATTTTTGGCTGTGGAAGAACGGATGCAGGAGTTCATGCGAAATCCTATTTTTTTCACGTGGACTTACCCCAAGATTGGGACGAACAACACTTGTGTTTTAAGTTAAACCGCATGCTTCCCCCGGATATCAGCGCGCGCAATGCGCACAAAGTATCCAATGAATTACATGCACGTTTCCATGCGACCAAACGCACCTATCGTTATTTCGTTCACCAGCAAAAAGATCCCTTTCAACAGGATCAAAGTTGGTATTTCCAACAAGACTTAGACGTAGACGCGATGAATGCAGCAGCAACTCGTTTAATCGGCACCAAGGATTTCGGTTCTTTTTCCAAATTGCATACCACAGTAAAGACGAATATCTGCACGGTTTTTCATGCGCAATGGGTTCAGAACGAAGATCATTTGTACTTCGAAATCTCTGCCAATCGTTTTTTGCGCAATATGGTGAGAGCGATTGTTGGGACCTTAATTGAAGTTGGACTCGGGAAATTGAACGTGGAAGAAATCGATGAGATTATTGCGGCACAGAACCGAAGTGAAGCGGCCGTTTCCGTTCCAGCCCATGGACTTTTCCTTTGGGAAATCGAATATCCATTTTTGACAGAAAAGTAACTTCCACAAAAAAGGCGACATTTCTGCCGCCTTCCAAATTAATCCTTTGTGCTTATTCTTGATTGGACATATACGCACGGTATAAGTCGAAGTAACTCTTTGTCTCCACGACAATTGCTCCTCCGAGCGTATCGCCGTATTTTGCCGGAAGTCCACCCGTATAGACCATCATTCGATTGATAGAGCAACTTGGAACACTGAAAACTTCGTTACTTTTGATTCCATCCAACACATAAATCATATCGCCTTTGCGTGCACCACGAAACATCAATTGTCCGTCGTCATCCACTTTAATTTCAGAGGACATGGAAGTTGCTAACGTCTTAATATCGAACTTATTCGCGTTATGAACTAAATCTTTGGATGTCAATTCTTTCACAGGCAATTCACCATAGATTAAGCGAATGCGTCCACTCCCTACCGGAACCGCTTTCATGGTTTGTACGGCGTTTGTGTTCATCAAAATTGTACCAAGGTTGCAATAGGCTTCAATGGGAACGTCAACTGGAATACCTTTCAAAGAATCTGCTTTATACACGATGTACATGGTGTACTTCCCCACTGGAACACTTGAAATTCGGAAGCGTCCATCTGCATCCGTCATCGCATAGTATTTTTTTTCTTGATCTTCTACGATCGCTCTGGCATTAGGCAAGGGTTTGTCGTCGTTGAAATTCATCACCTTACCAATGATGTCACCAGTTACAGATTGAGCAAACGTGTTTCCTGCTAAGATAAGCATCCACACTGTGAAGATTTTTTTCATAGTTAATGGTTTTGTATTTCCATTAAGATGTCGAAAGGTAAAATATTCCATAAAACACATAAAAAAAGGCACACATTTCTGTGAGCCTTCGTTATTTTCTTTGGTGGAATTACGCTTCGATGCTTGCGCTGCTTGTCGTTAATTCACGGTTTACTTTTTTGAATAATCCTTGTAATACTTTACCTGGACCTACTTCTACCACTTCTGAGCAACCATCCGCTAACATATTGTTCATGATGTGTGTCCACTTCACCGCACCTGTTAATTGCAATACTAAGTTTTTCTTAATTTCCGATGGATCTGAAACGGCTTGCGCATTGATGTTTTGATAAACTGGACAAGAAGGTTGAGAAAAATGCGTTGCTTCAATCGCTGCCGCTAATTCCTCACGTGCAGGTTCCATCAATGGAGAATGGAATGCACCGCCGACTTGTAACACCAAGGCTCTTTTCGCTCCCGCTTCCGTTAATTTCGCACATGCTTCTTCGACTGCTGGAATGGAACCAGAAATCACTAATTGTCCGGGACAGTTATAGTTCGCTGGGACAACGACACCGTCAATTTCTGAACATATTTTCTCTACAACATCGTCTTCCAATCCGAGAATTGCCGCCATGGTTGAAGGTTGCATTTCACAGGCTTTTTGCATGGCTAACGCACGTTTAGAAACCAAACGAAGTCCATCCTCGAAACTCAATGTTTTATTCGCAACCAATGCCGAAAATTCACCAAGTGAGTGTCCAGCAACCATCGCTGGTTGAAAAGAATCTCCAAGGCAAGCTGCAAGAATCGTTGAATGCAAAAAGATCGCTGGTTGCGTCACTTTTGTTTGTTTCAATTCCTCTTCGCTTCCTTCGAACATGATTTTTTGGATATCAAAACCAAGAATCTCATTGGCTTTCTCAAACATCGATTTCGCCAAATCGGAATGTTCGTATAAATCTTTACCCATTCCGGTGAATTGTGCACCTTGTCCGGGAAATACGTATGCTTTCATAGTGTTTTATTTGGGTGTAAAATTAAGAAATCCTACGGAATCTTATAACTGTCCATCGGAATGGTAGCGTCCTGCTTTGAAAATACGCACTTTTTGAAGGATTCCATCTGTATCGTAGTCGTACACTTTTCCATCCCAAAGTTGGCCGTTTTTAAACTCTCCTTCCATCCAAATCTCATCGTTATCGTTATAGACTTTATTGTAACCATTGGT
>JBEDJV010000075.1:0-6929 GCA_041172545.1 Bacteroidota bacterium
CGAAATGGTGAATTGTATCCAACACATGGACTCGGTCCCATTGCCACGATGTTTGATTTAAACCGTGGAAACCGAATGCTACGTCTAACGTCCATGGCGAGTAAAGCACGTGGACTTAAAAAATACATTGAAGAACATCCGAAAGGAGGAAAGGATCATCCGAATGCGAAGATTGACTTTAAATTGGGAGATGTCGTGACCACCCAAATTCAATGTGCGAACGGAGAAACCATTCTTTTAACTCACGACACTAGTTTACAGCGTCCCTATAATTTAGGATTTCGTGTGCAAGGAACCGAAGGAATCTGGCAGGATTTCGGTTGGGGAGATTCACTCCCATAAATGGGATAATACCAAAACGTGGTTAGAGCAACACGATCACCCACTTTGGAAACGATTTGCGAAGGAAGCAGAGAATTCCGGACACGGAGGAATGGATTTCTTTGTCGACAATGCCTTTATTGAATGCATCAAACAAAACAAAGAATTCCCGTTGGATGTGTATGATTTGGCTGCTTGGTACTCAATTACGCCATTGAGCGAAAAGTCCATTAAGGAAAATGGACAACCACAAGATATTCCCGATTTCACGAAGGGAGCATGGAAAACACGTAAACCTGTTTTTGGATTAACGGATGAATTCTAGTCCAAGTTTGGTCATATTAGCCGGTGGATTAGGGTCTCGATACAAGGGATCCAAACAAATCGATGTCATCGGCGAACAACAGGCATTTCTACTAGAATTTGCCATTTTTGATGCCGTGGATGCAGGATTTGATAAAGTCATATTGATTGTCAATGAAAACGTTCGTTCGGAAATGAACGCCAAATTGTTTCACTGGAGATCGAAGATTGAAATCCAATTGGTTTTACAAGACTTAACTCCGGAGCAATTATGTCAAGTGGACGTCAATCGCAGAAAACCTTGGGGAACGGCACATGCTTTGCTCTGTGCACAACCATTCTTAAAAGGACCATTTGTTGTCATGAATGCAGATGACTATTATGGGAAAACCGTGATGAAAACTGCAAGTTCCTTTTTTCAACAAGAAAAACATGCGCATGGATTGTTTTCTTACGCCTTATCGGATACATTAAGTGAGCACGGTGGTGTTTCGAGGGGAATATGTGCTGTTGATGATCAAGGCTTTTTGAAAGACATCGTAGAATGCCATGGGATTAACAAAGATATGGAAGGTCTTCGTTGTCAAGACGGAACGATTCTATCTGAAAGCGACCGCGTCTCCATGAATTTATGGTTTTTTCAAGCCACTATTTTCGAACACCTGTCCTCTTACTTTCAATCGTTTTTTGCGCAGCATCACCAGGAACTTACCGCTGAATGTTATTTGCCTTTAATGGTGCAGTCGGGCATTCAGCAACATGTATGCAGCGTAAAAGTGCTTTCAAGTCATGAACAATGGGTTGGACTTACCTTTCCACAGGATAAAGATATGGTTGTTCAATACGTGCATGAATTAACCACACGAAATGTGTACCCAAAAACGTTCTCTCATGAATAGGCAATTAGAACGATCGGTGGCGAATGATTTCCTGAAGTCTGTTGAGACAAAAGTCCAGCGGATAAGTTTACTGAAAGGAGGCTTGATCCACAAAACATTTTTGGTGGAATCGATGAACGACACCTTTTATGTGCTTCAGGGTGTCAATACACAAGTTTTCCAGAATCCCAATCTCGTTGTGATGAATCAACAACGCATCGTACAGTACTTAGAGCAAAAAGGATATCCGAAAAGACTGCTATCGATGTTGGCCAATGCAAATCAAAGTTATTTGCTTCAAGATCACAAGGGACAAACATGGCGTATGTTTAAAGCCATTTTCCCAAGTAAAAGTTTGGAAGTTTTAAGTAAGCCCTCGCAAGCTTTTGAAGCAGCTAAAGCATTGAGTGAATTTCATTCCTACCTCATGGACTTCCCAAAAGAACAGCTGCAAGAAAGCATTCCGGGATTTTTGGATTTTAAAAAGCGACGAAAAGATTACCAATATTCACTAAAAGTAGCCATTCCGTATCGACTCACTCAAGCGAAATATTTGATTCAGAAATTGGAGGAACATGAAGGAATTCTCAACCGATATTTGCAAATTTTACCAAAGTTGCCGAAGCGAGTCATTCATGCTGATCCTAAATTGAGTAATTTTTTATTTAACGAGAGTGGGGAGGATGTGTGCGCAATCATCGATTGGGACACCATAATGGTAGGTAGTATTTTGTACGACTTTGGAGACATGATTCGTTCCTTTTGTCAAGTGGGAACAGAAGACAGTCAACAGAAAAAGGCCTTTAATCCTCTACTATTGAAGGAGTTGTTAAATGGCTATTTTGAAGGACCAATGAACGATTACTTGAGCGATTTAGAACGGGAGAACATTCTTCTCGGGGCGAAAGCGGTCATTTATATTCAGGGTCTTCGTTTTCTAAGTGATTACCTGATTGGTGATCAGTATTATTGGGTCGAAGACGAAAATCACAACCTTCGTCGAGCAAAAAACCAGTTTCAAATGTTAGAGGAGCTATGTTTACTCGATTAATTTACCACTGGTAAGCTAAATCACTCAACCACTTGCCTTGAACGCGCAATGTTTGTTCGATGATGTCACGGACACAGGTTTTTCCACCGTCAAAAGGACTTTGGTAGTCAACAACACTTTTCACATCGCTTACCGCATCTTGAGGACAAGCAGAAAGCCCCGCTGCTTTTAACACCGGAATATCGGGAATGTCATCGCCCATGTAGGCGATTTCTTGGTCAGTCAAGTTGAATTCCGCTTTGATTTCCTCGTAACAAATCATCTTGCTATGCGCACTGAGGTACACGCGATTCATACCGAGTCCGAGTAGTCGGTCACGCACTTCTGTGGAATTACCTCCTGTAATCGCAAAGATTTTGTAACCCATTTTCGCTGCATATTGCACGGCATAACCATCTTTCGAGTTGAACGCACGCACAATTTCATCTTTCAATAAATATACCTTTCCATCCGTAAACACGCCGTCCACATCGAAAATAAAAGTACTTATGTTGTTAAGCGCGTGTTTGTAACTAGTCATGATTGTTGTAGGTCTTTTGAATACTGTTCGTCAGTACATTGTAAACAATTTCTTCTTCTTTGTTCAGAAAAGATTGATGTGTATGAATGGTATTTTGATCATTTCTTCTTGCTGGTCCTGTCTGTGCATCGAAAGCAGAGAGGTCATCTAGTTTGGCTATTGTCTCTTCCATCAGGGGTTTTAACATATTCCAATCTAAATTGTTTTGTTTCAGCTGAACTTGAGCTTTGTGAAATAGGTGATTGACAAAATTATTCACATAAACAGCGGCCAAATGGTATTTTTGACGGTCTTGCGATCCACAATAAACTGATTGAAGTCCAACCTGTTCACATAGTGATTCTAATGTGTTCCGAAGTTCAACAGAATTTGCTTCCATAAGAATTGGAACTTCATCAACAGACAGGTTGCGGTTTTCGGTGAAGGTTTGAAGCGGGTAAAAAACACCCCAATTTTCATCGGGAAAATCGGCTAAATTCACCGCGCCCGCAGTGTAAACAATAAGCGAATCCTTTTTGAGGGAAGTATGTAACTCCCTTACGGAAGCATCGTTCGTGGCAATAATAATTAAATCTGCATCTAAGTCGTTTGGTTCAGCAACGAACGGACATTCCAACCGTTCAGAAAGTGCTTTTCCACTCACATGATTTCTACTGGAAATCCCAGTAATGTTAATTCCATGAAAGCGAAAGATGAGTGCAAGTTGGGTGGCCACTTTTCCAGAGCCAATAAAAGCAACAAGCATCGTTCTTTCTTTCATCATTACTTACCGTGACACTGCTTGTATTTTTTTCCGCTACCACATGGACAAGCGTCGTTTCGATTCACCTTAGGTTCAGCGATGATTGGTTGACGTTTTTCTGGCTGTGGCATTGAGTTCGCAATCGCTTGATCGTATCCTTGTCTTCCTTCGAAAGATGGAGGAGGAGTTGAAGAAACGGACTGATTCGTTTGCGCTTGTTGGTAGTTGTTTTGACGCGCCTCTTGATTTGTGCCTTGAACGGATTGTTCTACAGGTATATCGAGTTTCATCAACAACTCAACAGCTTCTTCGTTTAAACGATTCAACATCGAGCGGAATAATTCATACGACTCTAGTTTGTATACAACAAGCGGGTCTTTTTGCTCATAGGAAGCATTTCTTACAGCCGAGCGCAATTCATCCATTTCACGTAAATGTTCCTTCCATTCATCATCGATTTTAGATAAAATCACATTTTTCTCGAATGCTTTTGAAATGAGTTTACCTTCCGATTTATATGCTTCTTCGATATTCACGATCAATTGCAGCTCGCGACGTCCATCTGTTAACGGGACAACCATATCTTTGAATTTATCCGAAAGATTTTCGTGCACATGTTTGATTTGTGGCAAGGTTCTTTGAGCAATTTTTTCGCATTTACGCTCATAAGATTCCTTCATAGAAGCATAGATTTTATCCGTCAAATCTTCCTTGCTGATTTTCTCAAATTCCTCTGCTGAAATCGGAGATTCAATTCCAATGATGCGTAATAATTCTAATTCAAAATCATGGAAACTTGATCCGCTGTGTTGTTGAACGGTCGTTTCACATAATTCAAAGAACATATTATCAATATCGATATCCAAGCGGTCACCGAATAAGGCATTTTTACGTTTTTTGTAAATGGCTTTACGTTGAGCGTTCATCACGTCATCGTATTCCAATAAGTTTTTACGTACGCCAAAGTTGTTTTCTTCTACTTTTTTCTGTGCACGTTCAATCGACTTAGAAACCATTCCAGCGGAGATTACTTCTCCTTCTTTCAGTCCCATTCGGTCCATGAGTTTTGCAATTCGTTCAGAACCGAACTTACGCATTAAGTCATCTTCTAACGAAACAAAGAAACGAGATGACCCCGGATCTCCTTGACGTCCTGCACGACCTCTCAACTGACGGTCAACACGACGCGAATCGTGACGTTCTGTACCGATAATTGCTAGTCCACCAGCTTCTTTCACACCTTCTCCTAACTTAATGTCAGTTCCACGTCCTGCCATATTCGTTGCAATCGTCACCGCTCCTGCTAATCCTGCATTTGCAACAATTTCCGCTTCTTTTTGGTGGTACTTGGCATTCAATACTTGGTGTGGAATCTTCTTCATTTGAAGCATTCTAGAAACCAATTCAGAAATCTCTACGGTCGTTGTTCCTACTAGAACGGGACGTCCAGCAGCGACTAATTCTTCCACCTCTTGAATCACAGCGTTGTATTTTTCACGTGCAGATTTGTACACGAAATCGTCTTGATCTTGACGAGATACCGCTCGGTTTGTTGGGACAATTACAACGTCTAATTGATAGATGTCCCAGAATTCTTTTGCTTCCGTTTCTGCTGTTCCCGTCATACCAGCAAGTTTATGGTACATACGGAAGTAATTTTGCAAAGTAACCGTTGCGTATGTTTGTGTGGCAGCTTCGACCTCCACATTTTCTTTTGCTTCAATCGCTTGGTGCAATCCATCTGAGTAACGTCGTCCTTCAAGGATACGTCCTGTTGACTCATCGACAATTTTCACCTTTCCATCAAGAATCACATATTCCACTTCTTTTTCGAAGAGCGTATATGCTTTCAATAATTGGTTGATGGAGTGAATGCGTTCCGATTTAATGGAATATTCACGAACCAATCCATCTTTTTGCTCGAGATATAGGTCTTTCTCCAAGTTTTGCTTTTGCAATTTGGCGATTTCGTCTCCGATATCTGGCATGACAAAGAAATTACGGTCATCTTTTCCAGATACCAAATCGATTCCTTTATCAGTAAGTTCAATGGTGTTGTTTTTTTCATCGATGACAAAGAATAATTCAGCATCGATTTTTTTCATGTTTTTACCTTGCTCCGCCATGTAAAAGTTCTCCGTCTTTTGAAGGTGAACTTTGATTCCTGGTTCGGATAAGAATTTTATGAGTGTTCGGTTTTTTGGCAATCCACGGTGTGCTCTAAGCAAAGCAATTCCACCATCCTCTAACATGCGTTTTGCTTCGTTTTTGTCCTCTGGTGCTTCGTTGATAACCGTCAATAACTTTTTCGCTTCAGATAAGCATTGTTGTACGTATTGTTTTTGCGCTTCCACCACACGTTCGATGCGGGGTTTTAATTCGTGGAATTCATGTTCGTCACCTTTTGGTGTTGGACCTGAAATAATTAATGGAGTACGTGCATCATCAATTAAAACGGAATCGACCTCATCGACAATCGCAAAGTGATGTTTGCGTTGTACCAAATCGTCTACGTGTCCAGCCATGTTATCACGTAAGTAATCGAATCCAAATTCGTTATTTGTTCCAAAGGTAATGTCCGCAAGATATGCTTGTCTTCTTTCCTTGGAGTTCGGACGGTGTTTATCGATACAATCGACACTCAATCCGTGGAATTGGTACAATGGACCCATCCATTCGGAGTCACGTTTTGCCAAGTAATCATTGACCGTAACAATGTGTACTCCTTTTCCTGCTAGTGCATTCAAGTAAACCGGTAAGGTTGCCACCAATGTTTTTCCTTCTCCCGTTTGCATTTCCGAAATATTTCCTTTGTGCAACACAGCTCCACCCATCAACTGAACATCGTAATGTACCATGTTCCATTTGATGTGTCCGCCTGCGGCTGTCCACTCGTTGTGCCAGATCGCTTTATCACCGTCAATTGTGATTCCGTCTTTTTTCTTCGCTAACTCACGATCAAACTCTTCAGCAGTAACCACTAATTGTCCGTTAGTCGACCAACGGTAAGCAGTTTCTTTTACAACAGCAAATGCTTCCGGAAGGATTTTAATCAGTGTTTCTTCGATTTGGGCATCCACTTCTTTTTCTAATTTGTCGATGCGGTCGAATAAA
>JBEDJV010000075.1:6940-10712 GCA_041172545.1 Bacteroidota bacterium
CGTGCGCAAATCAGCCAATTGATGTTCAAGACGTTCTTTCTCCTCGCGAATCAGGTGTTGAAATTCACGTGATTTTTGACGCAATTGCTCGTCGGATAATGTTTTTATGTGTTCATGAGCAGCATTTGCTAACTCTACGTAAGGCCAGTATAATTTCTTGTCTTTCGCGTTCTTATCTCCAAAAATGGATTTTAAGATATCTCCAATCATCTTTTTTCTCTTTAATGCAAGCACCAAAGTTAATCAATTCTACTTAAACTTAAGGACATTCAGTCGCTTGAATTGCAACAATTCACAAGAAAATAACACATTGTTATTTCCACTTGTTTTGCGAGCAAAAATCAGCAAAGCTTCACGCATGTCTAATTAGCAATAATGCTTATCTTTGCGGCATGCATGAAATGATATTAATTTTAGATTTTGGATCTCAATATACGCAGCTAATTGCACGTAGAATCCGCGAGTTGAATGTTTATTGTGAAATCCATCCGTGGAACAAAATACCGGAGATTGGCGCAAATGTGAAAGGAGTAATCCTATCCGGAAGTCCTTTCTCGGTGCGCGATGAAGCTTCTCCAAGACCAAATCTAGATGGCATTAAAGGAAGGTTGCCGCTTTTAGGGGTTTGCTTTGGAGCTCAATACCTTTCTCATCATTTTGGTGGTGAAGTGTTGCCATCAAGTATCCGTGAATATGGGCGCGCTCATTTGTCCTACGTGGACGAAAGCCATATTCTCACCAAAGGAATGACCAACGGTTCACAGGTGTGGATGTCTCACGGTGATACCATCAAAAAAATACCAAGTAACTACAAAATTATTGCCAGTACCTCCGATGTGGAGATCGCTGGATACCATATCGAAGGCGAAGAAACCTACGGAATACAATTTCACCCAGAAGTATATCACTCCACAGAAGGAAAAATTCTTTTGCAAAATTACATCGTGGACATTTGTCATTGCGCATGTGATTGGACACCTGATTCTTTCGTTGAGGAAACTACTGCTCGTTTACGTGAGCAATTGGGAGCGGACAAGGTCATTCTTGGACTTTCAGGTGGTGTGGATTCATCTGTTGCGGCGGTACTTTTACACAAAGCGATTGGAGAAAATCTACATTGTATTTTTGTTGACAATGGACTCCTTCGTAAAAACGAGTATCAGTCTGTATTAGAATCCTACAAGGGAATGGGCTTGAATGTGAAAGGAGTCGATGCGTCTAATCAATTCTATGCGGCCTTGAGTGGATTAACAGATCCAGAATTGAAGCGCAAAGCGATTGGTAAAGTGTTTATTGATGTTTTTGACGAAGAATCGAAGAAAGTGGAAGGAGCGAAGTGGCTCGGACAAGGAACCATCTATCCAGATGTGATCGAGTCTGTTTCTGCTACGGGTGGACCTTCACAAACGATAAAATCTCACCACAATGTTGGCGGACTTCCAGATTACATGAAATTACAGGTTGTAGAGCCTTTGCGTTTATTGTTTAAAGATGAAGTGCGTAGAATTGGACGCTCACTTGAAATCGATGAGCGCATTCTTGGTCGTCATCCGTTCCCTGGTCCTGGACTTGGAATCCGCATTTTAGGTGAAGTGAGTGCTGAAAAAGTACGCATCTTGCAAGATGTCGATGCGATTTTCATCGATGGATTAAAAGAAGATGGGTTATACGATGATGTTTGGCAAGCAGGAGCAATTTTCTTACCGATTCAATCTGTTGGTGTGATGGGTGATGAACGTACTTATGAAAATGCAGTCGCATTAAGAGCGGTGACATCTACAGATGGAATGACGGCAGATTGGTGTCATTTACCTTATGAATTCTTAGCGAAAATATCGAACAGAATCATCAATCAGGTCAAAGGAATTAACCGTGTTACTTACGACATTAGTTCCAAGCCACCTGCAACAATTGAGTGGGAATAATCTTCGTTTCATGAAAAAATCCTTGTTGTTCTTTTTGTTGTTGAGCGCCTTGCTTGTCCATGGGCAACAATATGCTCAAATTACAGAACGAGAAGGAAAGAAGTGTTATGTTCATACCGTTGCTGACGGAAATAATTTATACGGACTTCAACAAATGTACGCCTGTCCGGCAGAGGATATCCTCAATATGAATCCCGGAATCGAGCGTGGATTAACGACAGGTGAGTTGGTTTTTATTCCAGTTCAACGCAGAACGGTCAAACATACGGTAGTTCAAAAGGAAACATTGTATTCCGTTTCCAGAATGTATGATGTCTCGATGGACTCTATCATGAAGTACAATCCAACAACGAAAAATGGGTTAAAGTTAAACCAGCGATTGACCATTCCAAATGCCATTGCACGCATTCAGACGGATGAAACTTCGACTTCGGTTGAGGTAATGCAACAGGAAATTCCCAAACCGAGCGAAGTAGCGCGATCGAAGTTTAATATTTCCTTTTCGGATGACGTGATTTCTCATGTGGTTTTACCTCAAGAATCGTTGTATACCTTGTCTAAACGTTTTATGGTTCCTGTTCCGGAACTTCAAGCCTTGAATCACCTTTCTTCTAGTCGCGTGAGTCCAGGTCAAACGGTGCGGATTCCCCTAAAAAAAGAAAAGGTGGAACGCGTTCAAATTCGCCCAGTCCCACCCAAAAAAGTGGAAGAAAAAACCGATGAATTGCAGTTTTCTGCACGTAAATCCTTTGAAATAGCATTGTTCCTTCCGTTGAACTTAGATTCCACAGCGTCCTATAATCGCTTTGTTTCTAGTGCTGCTTTGGAATATTACATGGGAGCAAAATTGGCGATAGATTCATTGACTCATCTCGGTTTAAATGCGGTTTTTCATGTCTATGATTATGAATCAGTCACAGAAAATCTAACAGCAATTTTAGCGAAACCGGAGTTGCTCAACATGGATATTATTTTTGCTCCATTGCAACAACGAGAAGCCGAAGTGGTCAGTGCTTTTGCCCGCAAGAATGAATTAACGGTGGCCTTTCCTGTTGCCATGAAGGAAAGTGAGTTGATTGGAAATCCGAATGCCATTTGTCTTTCGCCCTCTTCCACAAACCTCATGGATCAGTTGGCCTTGAGTGTTCATCATCATTTTGTGAATCAAACTGTTGTATTGATCAAAGGCGAGTCAGAGGTTGACATGAGAATGGATCAGTTGTTTTTAACGGCATTCCGAAATGTTCCATCCTCCGTGTCAAAGGCGAAAATCATTGAAGCGACGTGGAAAAACTACAAGCAGTATGAATTTATGAATGAGGACATTATCTATGTGGTATTGAGCACGGATAAAGCCAAAGTACTTTCCTTGTTAGAAAAGTATAAATCAAATGAACATGTCCACATTTATGGATTGAAAGAGTGGTTAGAGTGGAAAGAAATTAGTGGAACCATTACGAATACGTATGCATTTACCTATGCAAGTCCGAGTTATTTCTCCTACCATTCACCAAGTGTCATGACTTTGCATAAGAAATACCGGAAAGTTTACATGTCCGATTTGACAAAAATGGCATGTTTGGGATTTGATGCCACGCTGATGGTGTGTCGTCAGTTAATTAGTCAGACAAATCAACAAACAGGAATCCTCAGTAATTACCAACTCCTTCAACAGGGTGTGGGTAATGGTTTTCAAAATACTGCTGGATACATATTAGATTTTAAAGGATTTGAATCGAAGCCGGAATAACTATGACGCGTAAAGAAATAGAAGAATCTTACAGAGGATTGCAGTTACACATTTGCCAGGCCTTGGAAGAAATTGATGGTCAAGCAATGTTTATGGA
>JBEDJV010000076.1:0-8771 GCA_041172545.1 Bacteroidota bacterium
CAATTGTGTTGATCACAGTGGGATACAGCAAATCTAAAAGAGGCGCAACAGATGCCGATAAATTTAAATCAATCAAAGTATTTTACCTCATTGGTTTCATCTTGATTTTAGCTTCTATTCCTTGGCCATTCAGAACTGCACTAGGGGGATCATGGTTCTAACACGCATTCTATTTGGGTTATTGATCTTAGGATTATCATCCTGTGGAAACACCAATTCTTCCAAAGGGGATGAAGTTTTACCCAGCGAATCACCGGCAGAAAAAGGCGCTTCTTTGTACACCCTAAATTGCGCAAGTTGCCATGGTGAGGATGGTAAATTGGGTCTCTCAGGAGCAAAAGATTTGTCTGAATCTAAATTAACAGACCCTCAGATAAAAACGATTTTACAAAAAGGTAAAAATGCCATGCCTCCGATGTCCTCTATTTTAGAAACAGAAGAAAACATGGAAGTGGTCATTCAACATATTAAAACACTCAGAAAATAATGCAAGAAGGCCACGTAACAGTAGATGCAGTTGAGGAATCTTGTATTTTAGTTGGCGTTATCACATCAGAAATAGATGAGGTAATTGCCAATGAACATTTGGACGAACTCGAGTTTTTAGCAGAGACTGCTGGAGCTATTACACAGACAAAATTCTTACAAAAATTACCTTATCCAAATCCCCGCACGTATGTTGGGACGGGAAAGCTCGAGGAAATTAAACAGTACATGAAGGCTATGGACATCGATATGGTTATTTTCGATGATGAATTGTCGCCTTCACAATTGCGAAACATCGAACGTGAGTTGGAATGTAAAGTTCTCGATCGAACCATTTTAATCTTGGATATCTTCGCTAGTCGCGCTCGTACCTTTCATGCAAAAACACAAGTGGAACTCGCCCAGCTTCAGTACATGCTTCCGCGTTTAACACGCATGTGGACCCACCTTGAACGTCAAAAAGGAGGAATTGGACTTCGTGGTCCTGGAGAATCTCAAATCGAAACAGACCGTCGCATCATTCAAATGCGTATTTCCTTGATGAAGGAACGATTAAAAGACATCGATAAACAAATGGCCATTCAACGTGGTAACCGAGGACAATTGGTTCGTGTCGCGTTGGTTGGATATACGAACGTGGGAAAAAGTACCTTGATGAATTTGTTATCGAAATCAGAGGTGTTTGCGGAAAACAAATTGTTTGCCACCCTAGATACAACGGTTCGAAAAGTGGTTATTGACAATATGCCAATGCTCCTTACTGATACCGTTGGATTTATTCGAAAACTTCCTCAGCAACTGATGGAATCATTCAAGTCGACATTAGATGAGGTTCGCGAAGCTGATTTACTCATGCATGTATTGGACATTTCTCACCCAAATTTCGAAGATCATTTCAACGTGGTCAATGAAACATTAAATGAAATTGATAAAACCGAGAAACCAACCATTGTTGTGTTTAACAAAATCGATGCGTATCAACCTGTCCTGAATGAAATGAATGAAGAGGAAGAGGATGTTACCACATTGGAATCACTCAAAAAATCCTGGATGGCAAAAATGAACAAAACAAAATGTGTGTTTATTTCTGCTCAAAACAAGGAGAATGTAGAAGAATTGAAGGAAGTACTTTACGAAGAGGTAAAAACAATTTTTCGCGTACGTTATCCTTACAATGATTTCTTGTACTAGTCCAGCACTAATTCTAAGTCAATCTGACGTTTTTTAGGATTCACTTTTGCGATTTTCACCCGTACTTTATCCCCGAAATTAAAGGCTTTTCTATAGCGAGCGCCTGTAATTTTAAAGTTGTCCTGATCGAAATAATAGCGGTCTCCCGGAATTTCAGACATGGGAACCATTCCTTCACAATGATTTTCATCCATTCGAACGAACATGCCATGTTCGGCAATTCCTGAGATAGTTCCCTCGAATACTTCTCCCAAGTGATCCATAACGAATAAGGTTTGGAAATATTTCGTCGATTCTCTCTCTGCTTCTGAGGCCTTGCGTTCATTTTTGGAAATACGCGAGCAAATCGCTTTTAATTCCCCGCCATACTTATGCTGCTTACTCGTAAGTTCTTCCTGCAAAATACGGTGAACGACTAAATCCATAATGCCCGATGTTTTCGGTTTCATAGGAGGCTTTCGCCATGGAACGAATGGCCATTGATTGCACCAATGAAAACTCATTTTCTTCACGAATTTCCTCGAACAAGGCATTTAAATTTTTAGCAATAGACTTTGTATCATGCAAGTCTATTTTGTGTCCGAATTTCTCTATGAATACAGAGAAAACATCCATTTTCCCCGGATCTGGAGAATCGTGAACACGGTAAATCATCGGGAATGGGTCTCTTCCCTTTTCAGGCTTAGAAAGGAAAGTAGCTACTTTCCGATTTGCAAGAAGCATGAATTCCTCGATTAACTTATGCGCATCTTTTGAGGTTTTAATAACGACCTCAGAAGGATTTCCAACATCGTTTAAACGAAAACGCATTTCTTCAGATTCAATGCTCAAGGCACCATCTTTTAAGCGTTGTTTTCTTAAAATATGAGCGACGGAATTCAATTTACGGATGACCATTTGATGATCTCCGTCTTGTCCTTCAATGATTTCTTGTGCTTCTTCGTACGTAAATCTTCGATTCGAATGAATCACACCTTTGCCGTACCATTCTTTATAAACTTTTCCCTTGTCATCCATTTCAAAGACCGCGGAGAAGGTGTACTTGTCCTCGTGAGGTCTTAATGAGCAGGCAATATTGGATAATTGTTCGGGCAACATCGGGATTACCCGGTCAACCAAATAAACAGAGTTAGAACGCAACAAGGCTTCCGCGTCCATCGCCATTCCCGGACGAACATAATGACTAACATCGGCAATGTGTACACCCAATTCATAATGTCCATTCTCTAGTTCAAGGTAAGAAATAGCGTCATCGAAATCACGTGCATCAAATGGGTCAATGGTGAATGTTAAAGTAGATCTGAAGTCGCGACGATTTAAAATTTCTTTATCATCAAGTTCAACAGGTACTCGTTCCGCTTCCTCCAACACTGCGTCTGGAAAAATGGGATTAATTCCTTGATTGTAAAGAATGGATAACATTTCCGTGTCATTACTTCCAGGCATTCCCAAAATAGCAACAACTTCTCCGAAAGGTTTTTCGGCAGATTTAGGCCAAACAGTAATTTTTACAAGCGCTTTTTCACCATCACGCGCACCATTGAGGTGTTCTTTTGCGACTCTAATTTCTAGTCCGCTTCGATTATTATCTGGAATAAGCAGCGCCGTCTTATCTCCGAATTGAATGGTTCCTACAAATTGAACACGTTCCCTTTCCTTGATTTCAACAACCGCTCCCTCATCTCTGTTTGGTCCTGATTTGAATACTCGAACTTTTACGGTGTCTCCATTTAATGCTTGTCCAATATTCTGTGGGGCAATGAATACATCTTTTTCTTTTCCTTCTACGACAACAAATCCCGCTCCGCGTTGCGTTAACTGAATAACACCTTCCACTAAATTGGATCCGCCATTCAAGCAGAAAGTAAAATGATTGATTCGTTTGATGGCATTTTTAGTTGCTAATGCGTTCAAGCCTTCGAAAACTACCTGACGACTCATGGGATCACGAGCCTCAACCATTGAACAAATTTGTTGGTGTGTTAATTCAACACCCGGGTGTTTCTCGAATAAGCGAATTAAAATCGCGTTGATACCCGATTTTTTTTTACCGGGAGCTGGTTTTGAATACCTTTTTTTGGACATAGCACGAAATTAGACAATAATCTTGTCTAAAGTGTTCTAAAAGATTGAAAGTAACAATTTAGTGACGAACCACTAATTTTTTGGTAATGGATTTACCCGTAGATGTTTCAAAAATCAGGAAGTAGATTCCATTGCTGAAATCGCCCACATTGATTTTCTTACTACCATGAATGGTCTCCTTCATGATCACGTTTCCAACGGCATCCATTAATTTGAATGTGGACTGGTCCATACCAGCAAGTTGAATGGATACGTATTCAGATGTTGGATTTGGGTAAATAGTTACGCCAACTTCTTCTTTTACAGGTTTCACTGAAGCCAAGTAGTCTACAACAACATCTACAGAATCTACGTAAGAAAGTCCATTTGTCGAGATGTAATAACGGTAATGAGCAGTTCCATAAACACCATCAGCAGGATCAACAGATGCTTTCAATTTTCCGTATTCTCCATCATTAATGGTGAAAAGAACAGATTGGGTTCCAGGAGTTGTCCAAGGATTTGTGTTCATTTGTCCTGAGGAATAACACGTTCCACCAAATGGATCCGTAGCATGTCCCCAACACAAAGCGTCTGTCCAACCAGCCGGCGCATCTATGCGTAAACGAGTAACACGCCATGCACGAGCAACGCCCGTGTTATTTTCAACATCAAGCGCAATATCAAATGAAGCATTTGATGGTGCAATCACCGTGTGTGTTGCGCCTGAGATATCGGTTGTTTGTCCATCCACATGAATAACAATACCATCTTGACCGTAAGAGAACACACTTAAACTAAGTGCAAAAATGAGAAATAAGGACTTCATCATGGAGTATCAGTTTGTTCAAAAATACGGAAAATTCATTAATTTTCAAAATTGCGGAAAGTTTTTCAGGTCTTGGTTTTTTTATACCTTTGAGTTCGGCAAGGTTTTTGAATAGACGTGCCAAAAAAACGCAAAAATTATGAAAACACTTTTTACTCTTGCCTTCGTATTTCTTACTGGTTTTTCAGCATTCTCTCAAGATACACATGCATCAGAAAGCCAACTCAAACAACTTCCTTCGGTTAACTTGAAGGACATAAATGGGAAATCTGTTAATACAGCTGCCATTGGTGTTGAAGGACCAATCATCATAAGTTTTTGGGCAACATGGTGTGCACCATGTAAGAAGGAGTTGAATACAATACATGAATTGTACGAAGATTGGCAAGCGGAAACAGGGGTCACCTTAGTTGCTGTATCTATTGATGATGAAAAAACGAAAAGTCAAGTTCCTGTTTACGTGAATGGTAAAGCTTGGGATTACATGGTGTTAATGGATCCGAATGGAGATTTTAAACGCGCAATGGGAGTAAATAATGTGCCGCACACTTTTTTAGTGGACAAAGATGGAAACATCGTTTATTCGCACAATAATTATGCGCCAGGTGATGAAGAAAAACTGTACAAAGAATTACTTCACCTTAGCGGAAAATAAATCAAATGAACAAACTTCTACTTGCTGCAACAGGCCTGTTTATTACTTTTTTAAGTTTCGCTCAAGGCTCGTTAACTGGGAACATTGAAAGTACTTTTCAATACCTGAATGCCGATTCGATTATCGATGCAAAACAACCGGCGGAAAAAGGATTATTAAATTCCTACATGAATGTTTTCTATACCCAAGGAAATTTCAAAGCAGGGATGAGAATGGAATCCTATTTACCTCGAATTCAAGGATATCCCAATCGTTTTGATGGAACAGGAATTGGTATGCGTTATATTGGGTATGCCAATGATTTTGTGGATGTAACTTTAGGATCTTTTTATGAGCAGTTTGGCTCAGGTTTATCTTTCAGAGCTTACGAGGACCGTGCTTTAGGCTATGACAACATGATGGACGGTGCGCGCATCATTGTGCGTCCGACAAGTGGATTAGTAATCAAAGGTGTTTACGGGACACAACGCCTTTCTTTTCAAGGTGGAAACATCATTCACGGTGATGGAATCGTTCGAGGTTTGGACGGAGAATTTCACTTGAATGAAGGACTCAAAAAAATGAAGGAATTTCCGTTGGATGTCGTTTTAGGTGCATCTTTTGTGAGCAAATACCAAGAGGACAATAATCCGGATTTGATTTTACCTCAAAACGTTGGAACATACGGAGGACGTGTCAAATTACGCTATAAAAACTTTTACGGAGATTTAGAATATGTTCAAAAAGAACAAGATCCATCTAGCGACAATAATTACATCTACAATTATGGACACGCATCGGTGTTCAATGTCAGCTATACTCGTAAAGGACTCGGTATTTTAGTTTCTGGAAAATCAGTTGACAACATGAGCTACCGTTCTGACCGAACGAAAGATTTGCAAGATGTATTTGTGAACTACCTTCCGTCTTTGAACAAAACACACACGTACAACTTAGTAGCTACATTGTATCCATATGCAACACAACCTTTGGGTGAGGTGGCCTATCAAACAGATGTTCTTTATACCTTCAAAAAAGGAACAAAACTTGGCGGAAAGTACGGAACAACGATTGGGGGTAATTTCTCGACAACCTATCAACCAAAGCATAGTTTAGATGGTATTAATCCATTGGACTCAACCGGTGTGACTTACGTTTGTCGTCCATTTCAAGCAAGTGACAGCATGTACTGGCAAGACATCAACTTCAACATAACGAAAAAATTTAACAAGAAATTCAGCACGATTCTTAGTTTCTACTCCATTAAAATCAACAATGACGTAGTGAAAATCTCCAATGACGCTTCTGGAATTATCCATGCAAATATCGGTGTTGGTGAGTTTTCATATAAGTTTAATTCAAAACATTCCCTACGTACAGAAATACAAGGATTATTTGTTCAAAAGGAAGCAGGAGAAATTAAGGACAAGGGGAATTGGGCGACATTATTGGTGGAGTATTCGATTTCACCCGGATGGTTTTTCAGTTTTATGAACCAGTATAATTACGGAAATCCGAATGCAGACAAACGTGTGAATTATCCAATTTTAACATGTGGGTACATTCGCGACGCCACGCGTTTAACGGTGTCATACGGACGTCAACGTGCAGGACTATTCTGTGTGGGTGGTGTTTGTCGATTCGTTCCAGCATCTAATGGTTTAACACTTAGCTTTACTCAAAGTTTTTAGTATGAAAAAGATCGTCTTTTTATTTTTGGCAGTATGGTCAATGTGGACATACACTTCGTGTGATCGTATTACCAACCCATATCCCCCACAAGCTCCATTGGAATTAGATTCTACACTTTATCCAGGTAATTGGGCGGACTACGTTGCCAATGAATGGCCAACCTTTACTGCAAATACAAACGTTGATCGAAATATCCTTATCGAAGATTACACTGGACACAAATGCATCTTTTGTCCGGCAGCAGCAGATCTAGCACATCAACTGGAATTAAGCCACGAAGGAAGGGTGTTCGTTTCCTCTATGCACGTTGGGCCCCTCGGTATTGGAGACTTCCAAACGGTAAGTCCACCTGAGTATCCTGTTGATTTCACCAATCCACAATGTGTGGAAATTGGTACTTATTTTGGAACGAACGACGGAGGATTTAGTGGGAATCCGCGTGGAACAATCAATCGCTTTTTATCCGGAGGAAATATTTTCCAAAGTCCCAATGCATGGACGAGTATGGTGAATACGATGTTGGCAGAAAATACACTTAAGGTAAATATGCAATCTGCCTTGAACTATTATCCACAAACGCACGGTGCATTTTTGCACGTTGAAGTAGAAAAATTGGATCAACAATTAACAAACGAATTGGGAATAGTCGCTTACGTACTGGAGGATTCGTTGGTTGGGGATCAAAAGATGAGCGACAACTCACATAATACTAGTTATATCCACCGCGATATCCATCGTGGAAATTTGAATGGTCAAGCATTTGGAAGAGTGTTAGAAGCAGCAGATATGCAAAACGGAAAGTACTATGTGAACTATAGTTTTGTCGTACCAAATCAATTAGATAATGTCTACAATGCGGACAATATGCACGTATTAATTTATGTTTATGACCGCAGTACTTGGGAAATTTACCAGGTGATTCGACAGAATATCATCCCTTAATACGTAATTTTCTAAATTCCAATGGCGCTAAGACAACACCTTGCACAAAAACTGGAACAGCGGCTTTCACCTCAACAAATACAGTTGATGAAACTGCTTCAGGTGCCTACTATGGAATTAGACCAGCGGATCAAACAGGAATTGGAAGAAAATCCGGCACTTGAAGAAGGTGCTGATGATTTTGAAGATGACTTTGAGCAAGAAGATGATTTTGATGATGCGGATGGAGAGGATGAATTTGATCTATCGGATTACCTAGATGATGATGTTGCTGATTATAAAACGCAGGCGAATAATCATTCAAAGGACGATGAAGAGCGAGTGATTCCACTCTCTGGCGAGCAATCCTTTCAAGAAAAGTTAACAGAACAACTTCATTTGTTGTACTTAGAAGATGAACAATTTACCATTGCTGATGTCATCATTGGTAACCTTGATGAATCGGGTTATTTGAACCGTTCAATCGATGCAATTGTAGATGATTTGGCTTTTTCGATGAATGTAGATGTTAGTGAAAAGGCCGTTCTGGACATTCTACATTTAGTACAAGAACTTGATCCAGCCGGTGTTGGCGCGCGCAATTTACAAGAGTGCCTTTTGATTCAAATCAAACGAAAACAAGACGGCGATATTTCTCGGTATACCGCAAAAAAAATCCTCGAAAATTATTTCGAAGAATTTACTAAAAAACACTACGAAAAAATCGCAAAAAAGCTAGAAATAGATGACCAAGATTTGAAGGATGCCATTGATGAAATTCTAAAATTAAATCCAAAGCCAGGTGGTTCGATGCGTGAGTCAGCAAAGAATTATCAGCAAATCATCCCTGATTTTACCTTATTTGAAAGCGAAGGACGATTAGAACTTGGGTTGAATGGAAGAAATGCTCCCGAATTAAAAGTGAGTCGCGAATATGAATCCATGCTTCGGTCC
>JBEDJV010000077.1:0-6724 GCA_041172545.1 Bacteroidota bacterium
GTCATGCGCCTGTGCATCCGTGCGATTCAGGTAATATGTATTGTTGGTCGCTACAATTTTTACATCGTGTTGACGTGCCAACTGGACTAAAATCGGATTTACGCGATCCTCTGTTTCCAACTGATGTCGACTTAATTCTATGTAAAAGTCCGCACCAAACTGCTGTTTCCACCAAAGCAATGCTTCCTCGGCTTGCTTCTCCCCTACATTTAAAATCAAATTAGGGATTTCCCCATATAAATTTCCGGAAAGAACGATGATGTCCTCTTTGTATTGTTCGATGACTTCCTTGTCCACACGTGGAACGTAATACATTCCTTTCGTGTAGGCAATAGATGCTAATTTGATGATATTCTGATAGCCATTCTTGTTTTTCGCCAATAAGACGACCTGATAGCCATTGTCCTTGACGGTTTTATCATTCAGGTTTCGACACACATTAAATTCGCAACCAATAATCGGAATGATTTCTTCCTTATCGAAAGGCTCTCCATTCTCCTCCGCCAATTTGCGCTCATCGCGCACTTTTGCGTTGTAATTACTTGCCGCTTTTTCAAAATGAAAGGCCGCCATCATATTTCCCGTGTCCGTTAAGGCTACGGCGCGGTGCTTTAATTCTGCTGCTTTTTGAATCAATTGTCCAACCTCAGCGGTGGACTGTAAAATCGAATATTGAGTATGGTTATGTAAATGCGCGAATTTAACACCAGATAATTTTTCCGTCGAAGCAGGAGCAAGTGGTGTTTGAACCACTTCTTTTTCCTTTTGTGCTTCCCGTAATTTTGTACTTTCGGCTTTTAAGTTAACATGCTGTAATCCGATCGTTTGAATCTCGGAAGGATTCGCTGTTTTATAGGATTCAAAATATCCGGGTTCCTGTAGGAGTTCCTCTAAAGTATAATGTTCCTTGCGAATTAACTCAAGGAAACAGCGCGTCGTGGATTCGACATCGGCAGTCGCGTTGTGTGCTTCATTGAATCCGACATGAAATAAGAAATCGTGCAATTCTGTTAAGGTCGGTAACTTGAATTTTCCGCCGCGTCCACCAGGTAATTGGCATAGTTCAGCTGTACGTTCAGTACAGGTATCTAAAATCGGAAGGGTTAGTGGCGTTTCTTCTTGCAAGCGAACGTACTCACAGCCCATCACATTGATATCAAATCGAACATTATGTCCAACAATGAAATCTACTTTTTCAAGCGCTTTTTTGAATAAGAATAAAACGTCTCCAAGGTCCTCACCTGCTAAACTAGCAAGCTCTGTAGAAATCCCATGAATTTGCTCAGATTGAAAGGGAATATTGAATCCATCTGGACGAATTAAAAAGTCCTTTTGTTCCACCAAGGTTCCATCCGCCTCATGTAATTGCCAAGCCAACTGAACGACACGTGGCCAGTTCGACGTTTCCGTGATCGGAGCGTTATAATTTCTTGGTAATCCAGTCGTCTCGGTGTCAAAAATCAGGTACATGTGCTGTCTAAAAAAGGAACTTTAAAGTTAGGGATTTGTCTGTCAATTTTTCGCCATTGTTGAAAACTATTCTTACTTGTTTTTTACTACATTTATGTAAAATTGAATCATGCGTCTCCTCCTTTTCTTTGCACTTTTCTTTATCCAATTTAACAGCTTCGGACAATTCAAAGAATCCGATTATCATTGTCGCAGAGATTCCCTAATTTCACAAATGAAATATGGCAGTGTTTATATCACGCGTGATCACAGTTGTGACCTCTATAATTGGCTTTGTCCGGATCCAAAAAGTTGGATGAATTCCTACGAAATTGACGTAAATTTCCCAGAGATAGCTCATTTCTTGAACCCGAAACAGTCCATAGGTAATTTTCCGCGCTACTGGAATAATTTGTATGCATACCATGGGAACTATTATGTGTATGGACCAAGTGATTGGATGGCGAATCGTCCTGACTTTCTTTCAGATTCTTTCTTGGTTGAAATCGCTTCGGACATCACTTATTTTCGCATCAAAAAAACGGAGGTCATTCGTTCGTCCGAACTTCTACTGACGGTTGATTTATATGGCGAAGAAGCCAAATTATGCATTCGCATGCTCGCATTTCCGGAAGGTGCATCACTTTGGGAATACGCTATAAAGAATGAATCCTGGTCTGAATTAAAAGTGTCGAGCGACTTTGTTCGGAACTATGACATGATTAACAATGACTGCGTCCATCAAAAGTGTTTTCAAGAATTTCAGTTTGACCCAATCGATATAAGTCGACTGAAGTTTAGGGACTAAAGACCCAATTGTCGCTCCCAATAGTCGTTAAGTAAAACGACGAGTTTGCGCGCCATGTTGTTTTGAAAGCGCTTGGTTCGATATCCGCCAATCCAATTGATTCCTCGGATGGCATTCGTTACAATAATCTCGTCAGCGGCTAATACGTTTTGTGGAAGGATCGTACATTCATACACTTTAATGCCATTAGCTAAAGCAATGTTGATGATTTGCATACGCATTGTTCCTGCCAAACATCCTTCGTCTAGTCCTGGAGTATACAACACACCATTACTGACGATGAAAATATTACAACTCGAAGTTTCCAAAATATTTCCGCGTTCATTGACTAAAAACAAATCATCTAATCCTTTGTCCTTTGCAGCAAGCGCAGCCATGACGTATGTTAATCCCGACTTCGTTTTATAGTTCGATAAAAAGTTCTTTTGCAATTTGATGTCCTGGTAGATATCTACTTCCAATCCTTTGGCATTTAACTCAAAGTGATTGACATCGTACGGATACACTTCAATGTAAAAAGTACATTCGTTAGATTCAGGTAAATATGCACCTCCAGAAACACGATCGAGCGATAAACGACAACGTCCACCTTCTTTAATACCCGAACGTTGACACAATTCCAAGACTTTTGCTTCGAAAAATTCCGTGGTGAAATACGAAGGGGTTCGCATCTTGATGACTTTTGCTCCATCCAACATCCGTTTCACATGGTTGTCCATGTTTAAAGGCTTCCCATTGATTAAGCGGATGCTTTCAAAAACACCATCTCCATATAAATGTCCACGATTTCCTGGATGAATGGTTGGTGCATCATTAGAAAGAATGGTTCCGTTGTTATTTATGTAAAGCAAAGCCATATCGAATCAATAGCGGATTAGTAAAACAAATGTACAAATTGCATTCCTTTTTGCACATCCAACATAAGCACAAATAAAATTCCGAAAATGGCCCCTCCGATGTGCGCGTCATGAGCAATTCCCGTGTTCCCTTTTTTCATGGAATAATATTCAAAAACCAAGTAAAGTGGTCCGAACACGTAAGCTGGAATCGGAATCGGAATAAACATAAGGGAAAGGGAAAGCGTTGGATTCCATAAAATTACCGCAAATAACACCGCAGAAACCGCTCCCGAGGCTCCCAAACTTCGGTAACTCGGTTGATCCTGGTGCTTAACCATTGGAAAAAAAGTTGCGGCAATCATTCCAGCGAAATACAGGACGCAGAAATAACTAATTCCCGCATTCCCGTAGAGGTTCATCCACTCTAGGTAAAGGTATTCACCCATAAAATACAAGGTCATCATGTTAAATGCCAAGTGTGGGAAGTCTGCATGGATAAACGCGTGTGTTACAAACCGATGATACTCCTGTTGGTGTTTAATTCGGTAAGGAATAAACAACATGCGTTCTTTCATCGCTGGATTTTTATCCGCCCAAAGAGAAATAATAATTGTTGCAACAAGTATAATTAATAACATAAGTGAAATTCCGTGAATTGTTTTACCTTTCAACTAGTTATCGAAGTTAATGATAATCCGTATAGCCATGAGAATATCCTGTTTGATTTTCGTTTTGATTACGCTGTTTTCTTGCAATGACACCGTAGAGGTAAGCAAAAAACACTTTTTAGTGGATGGAAAAATAAGTGTTAAAGAAAAAATGCAGCGGATATTAAGTCCAGAATACCTTGCGCATTTGCACATTGACTCATCGCTTCACAAAGGACTCCGTCAGTTTTATGCCCATCGAAAATTCTATCCTGTCCTTAGCACGGATTCGGTCCTAAGTCAACGTGGAGAACAATTGAAAAGATCACTCGATCGCTGCATTCGTTTTGGTATTCCTGCGACACGACTTGTTTCCCTTGACCCAAAACTTCACCTATTGGAACAAGAAATCATTTTAATGGGGAATTTATCCCTTGTACAGTGCGACCTAAATCATGGATTCATTGATTTCGAAAATCAAAAATTACGGCCTAAGAAAATGGACTTCAACGGTCTAAATCGCTTGTGGAACCAAAGTAAAACGCGTGAATTCGACAGTTTGTTTTTGGCGCAGGGTCCGCTTGATACCAATTATCGTTTCATGGCGCAACACTTTTTTCATTTTTGCGACACTGCTTTTTTGGATGCACAATCTTTCGCCGTGGTCAGTGAAAAAGAAAACAAAGAGCGGGCATTTTCAGAAATGAAAGCTGCTTTGATTTCAAAAAAATACATCTCAGATCAGGCGGATAGTTCTTCGGTTCGTGAAGCTTTGAGGCAATTTCAAAAAAACAACGGACTCACTTCCGATGGGAAAATTGGGGAAGCAACAGCAAAATCACTTTCCGAAAGTTCATTGGCACGTTGCCTGAGAGGAGCCATTGCTTTAGATCACCTGCGGCAACGAAAAGACACCTTGGTGAAATTCATCCGCATCAACATTCCCTCATTTGAACTCTTTTATTTTGCAAACGATAGCTTAAGAAGCCATCACCGCATTATTGTGGGAAAAGTGAGCAATCAAACACCGACGTTAACATCCAAAATTAATCGCATCGTTTGTTATCCTTTTTGGAAAGTTCCTTCATCGATTGCCCAAAAGGAAATTCTTCCAGCTTTGAAGTCGAACCGCAATTATTTAGCAAAAAATCACATGAAGATTTTCAAAGCAAAAGAAGTGGAAGTCAATCCTGACAAAATAAATTGGAAAAAAATCAGAGTCAATACCTTTCCGTACACCGTGATTCAACAACCCGGGTCAGATAACAGTTTGGGAATCATTAAATTTGAGTTTCCAAATCCATACAGCGTATACGTTCACGACACGCCAGCTATAAGTCTCTTCAATCAAAGTTACCGAAGTTATTCCCACGGATGCATGCGCTGTGAGCGTCCGGTCGAATTAGCCAAAGTCATGCTTCAATTCGACAGTCTAGGAAAAAAAGGAAATCCACTCACTGCCGATTCCTTGGATAGCCTATTGACCTTGCAGCAAAACCATCCCATTCGTTTACTTAGTCAAGTTCCCATTTTTGTGGAATACAAAACAGTTGTAGCGGATCGATCAGGAATTTATTTCCACTTTGACCTTTATGAACGAGAAACAGAACTCGTGAAAATCCTTTTGAACGGCAAATAATTCCTAACTTTGTCAAAAAAAGTTATGATCGTTTCTCCATCCGTTTTATCTTGTGATTTTGGTAACATTCAACGCGACACAGAGATGCTGGATCAGTCTCAAGCAGATTGGTTGCACATCGATGTAATGGACGGTGTATTTGTTCCCAACATTTCCTTTGGTTTTCCCGTTTTGGAAGCCATTCGTAAACACACGAATAAAACCTTGGACGTTCATATCATGATTGAAAATCCAGATGATTTCTTGGAGCAATTTCAGAAGTCCGGAACGGATATTTTAACCGTTCACTACGAAGCTTGTCGTCACTTACACCGCACGGTTTCTCGCATTAAAGAATTGGGCATGAAAGCAGGTGTTGCCTTGAATCCACACACACCGGTGAGTGTTTTAGAGGAAATCGCAGCGGACTTAGACTTGGTATTAATCATGTCCGTGAATCCAGGTTTCGGTGGACAAAAATTCATTCCACACAGTGTTGAAAAAGTGCGCTCATTGGTGGAATTAAGAACACGTAAAAACGCAACGTTTATCATTGAAGTAGATGGTGGGGTAAACCTAGAAACAGGGAAGCAACTTGCCGATGCAGGAGCAGAAGCTCTTGTTGCAGGAAGCTTCGTTTTTAACTCCGCTTCACCACAAGAGACGATTTCAAAGTTGAAATCCCTCTAAAGCGTAACAATAAACGGTTTTCAACGTTAACTCACTCTATGAAATTCGTTTCCCTTTTCTTTTTTATTGTGCTCGCTCAGTTGTCCTTCACCCAAAGTGAACTGCAACAAAAAGAAGCACGCTTAAATGAAAGTTTATTGAAACTTCGTGATGCAAAAACGGACGAGGAAATGGATCGTTTGAATATCGTTTTTAAAAAAGAAATGGAATCCTTTTTAAAATCAGAAGGAGCCTTCGATTACACATTTACTCTTTTAAAAACCATTGCTGTTTTAGATAGCGAGGACGAACTCGTACGCATCATTAACTGGAACATTGAATATACCGACTTCTCCTACAGTTATGGTGGCTTTATCATGAAAAAAGAAGAAGGGAAAGAAAAGGTAATCGTCAGTGAATTAATCGACAAACTGGATCCGTATGCTCCTAAACCTGAGGGCATTATCGATGCAAAAAATTGGTATGGCGCATTGTATTATAAAATCATTCCATTCGGACACCACGGTAAAACAGAATACCTCCTCCTCGGTTGGGACGGAGGAACAACGGGAAGCAACTTTAAATTAATGGATGTCCTTACGTTTGCTGGTAATACACCAAAATTCGGGAGTCCGGTTTTTAAAGCGAATAGAACCACTTTGAAACGGGTGGTCTATGAATACTCGAATCTTTC
>JBEDJV010000078.1:0-9267 GCA_041172545.1 Bacteroidota bacterium
CGCCAAGATGCTAAATGCAGGCTCAAGTGTTCTTCAGGACAAGGAAACATTGCCGAAAACTGAATGTAACGCTGTTGTGCGTTCAAACAGGAAATGCGGTATTGTATCGTTGTAGGCATTACGCGTATAATTCTTGCTGAAGTTGCGTGATTTTATCGTCTGCTAAGTATTCATCAAAGGTCATCATTTTGTCGATGATGCCGTTCGGTGTAATTTCAATGATGCGATTCGCAACCGTGTTCACCAATTCGTGGTCATGTGATGTGAACAATAATGTTCCTTGAAACTCTTTCATCGCATTATTCAACGCGGTAATCGATTCCAAGTCCAAGTGATTGGTTGGTTCATCCATCAATAATAAATTCGCCTTAGCCAACATCATTTTGGATAACATGCAACGTACTTTTTCTCCTCCTGATAAAACGGTTGCGTGTTTCATTGCTTCTTCACCGGTAAATAACATACGACCTAGGAAAGTGCGTAAATACACTTCCTCGCGTTCTTCATCCGTTTGAGCATATTGACGTAACCAATCAATTAACGGGCTTTTCGAATCAAAGTAATGGTGATTGTCATTTGGTAAGTACGCCGTAGTGATGGTTGTTCCAAAGGTAAACTCTCCTGTATCCGCTTTGGTGTTATTGGTCAACACTTCAAAGAATGCTGTCAATGCAACGGATTCTTTGGAAACGAAGGCAATTTTATCTCCTTTGTTTACCGTAATGTTGATGTCTTTAAACAAGGTTTTGCCATCCACTGATTTGGACAAATGATCAATGTTCAAGATCTGATTTCCAGCGTCACGATCCTGGTGGAAGGTGATTCCAGGATACCTTCTAGAGGACGGTTGGATTTCTTCTAAGTCCAAATTGTCTAGCATTTTACGACGGCTGGTTGCTTGTTTGGATTTCGATGCATTCGCAGAGAAGCGCGCAATGAAGTCCAAAAGTTCTTTTTTCTTCTCTTCCGCTTTTTTGTTTTTGTCAGAACGTTGTCTTGTCGCTAACTGCGAAGATTGGTACCAGAACGAGTAGTTTCCGGTAAACATGTTGATTTTACTATAGTCGATGTCGCAAATGTGCGTACAAACGGTATCTAAAAAGTGACGGTCATGCGATACAACGATCACGGTATTTCTAAAGTCAAGTAAGAAATCCTCTAACCACGAAATGGTTTTTAAGTCCAAGTCATTCGTCGGCTCATCGAGAATCAATACATCCGGATTTCCGAAAAGTGCTTGTGCAAGAAGGACGCGTACTTTCAAATCGTTGGAAAGGTCTTCCATTAATAAATAATGCTTGGATTCGTCAATCCCAAGATTACTCAAAAGTGTCGCAGCATCTGTTTCCGCATTCCATCCTTCTAAGTCGGCAAATTCACCTTCCAATTCAGCGGTTTTCATTCCATCAGCATCGGAGAAGTCTTCTTTGGCATACAAGGCATCTTTTTCCACCATGATTTCATATAGGCGCTTGTGTCCCATAATCACGGTTTGAAGGACTTGAACTTTGTCAAATTCAAAGTGATTTTGTTTCAAGAAAGCCATACGCTTTCCTGGCTCTAGTTCTACACGTCCAGTTGTTGGATCTTGATCTCCAGTTAAAATCTTTAGGAAAGTTGATTTACCCGCTCCATTCGCGCCGATGACACCGTAGCAGTTGCCATTGACAAATTTTACATTTACTTCGTCGAAAAGTACGCGTTTTCCGAACTGGAGGGATAGGTTATTTACACTTAACATGCTTCAAATTTTTCGCAAAGATACGCAAAAGAAATCAGCTATTCGAACAGGTGTAAACGAAGGCAGGTGGAAAGTTAAATGCAGCGTAATCGATGGATATGTTGCGGAATAAACTTTTAAAGTGTTTTTTCGATTGAAGCGTATATTGAAACTGAATGAATGTCCCTGTTGGAGTCAAACAGTGAAGCACAGCTTGCATGATACTGACACGTAATTCTTTCGGAAAATTCGAAAGTGGGAGGGAGGATACGACGCAATCCGCTTGTCCTAATCCAAGATCGGAAAGAATTTTATCCAGGTCACTTGCGGATCCATGAACGATGTGGCAATTTTCTTGTTTCGTCTTCGCCGCTAAGTTTTGATAAAACACATCGTTCAATTCAATCACCACCAAATGTGTATCAGGATTCAGGCGCTTCATTATTTTCTCGGTGAAGATGCCCGTCCCTGGTCCAAGTTCAACAATGACTTTCGCCTGATCAAATGGAATATTCTTCAGCATTTTTGTTGCCAGAAAACGGGAGCTCGGTATCATCGAACCGACCATTTTGTTTTCTTTAAAAAACTGATTTATGAAGGACTTTTTTGACACCTTATGCGAATTGAAGACTTGCTTGTGCGCCGTGAATAATACCGATGACTTTTCCATTCATCGCATGATTTTTGAATGGGCTGAATCGATGGTGGTTGGATTCAGGTGACCATTCGAAGGCTAAACTAGGGTCGAAAATACTCATGTCTGCCACATTTCCTTCTTCGATGCTCATTTGTTGGATTCCAGCAATTTCTCTACTGCCTTGACTCATGGCTGTGATCAATCTGCTCAAGTCCGCTTCTTTACTGCTGTTTAACGCAGCAAAGCAGGTCTCTAATTGAGGAGCTCCAAAGTTGGCTAAGTCAAATTCGAGTTCTTTTTCTTCTGTATCTGCCGGACGATGGTCCGTAACAACCGTATCAATGGTGCCATCGTTTAATCCTTCCCAAAGTGCCAAGCGATCCGTTTCTTTTCGCAAAACAGGAAGAACCTTTAAGTGTGAATCGAAATTTAGCATTGCTTGTTCCGTAAAACATAGGTTCATCACATGGACATCTGCTGTCACGTTTAATCCACGTTTTTTTGCTTCTTTAACTAAGCGAACACTTTCCGCTGTGGAAAGTCCACTTAAATGGATGCTACCATCCGTATATTCTAACAAACGTAAATTTCGTTCAATTTCAATGATTTCAGCAATGGATGGATCGGCTTTTAGTCCAGTGCGTGTCGATGCTTCGCCTTCATTCACTTGGCCTTTGCCCGCTAAAGATTCATTTCTACTGAAAGCAAAAACCTTTCCGCCAAAGTTTTTCGTATACAATAATGCACGATACATGATACCTGCAGACACGCTATGTGTATCGTCAGTAAATAATTTTGCTCCGATTTGATACATGTCGTATAATTCGGCCAATTCCTCACCCTTCAAGCCTTTTGTCAATGCACCCAAAGCATGAATACTCGTGCTGTGTCCTTCTGCTTTTTGGTATAAGTAAGCAATTTGTGTCTTTCCGTCAATGCAAGGTTGTGTTCCGGGAACGACATGCACATGTGTATATCCGCCCATGGAGGCTGAGTCTAAACCACTTTGTATGGTTTCTTTATGTTCCATTCCTGGATCACAAAAGTCGGCTTTCAGGTCCACCCATCCCATGGAAACATGTAAATTGTTTGAAGCAACTTCAATAGCATCCGAATCAGCTATTTCATTCGCTATTTTAGAGATCGTTCCGTCGATTACGAGTAAATCCATTCTTTTTCCATGGTGAGAAGAAGTTTGGTCAATAATTTTTGCGTTTTTAATCAGGATTTTCATTTCCAAAATTTAATTAAGGCCATTTCGGTCAATACAAACAAGAGTCCGAGAATCAAAAAACTTCGCCAATACTCGATTGGTTTGTCGATTTGAATTTCAGAAAGACTCTGTCCGTCCTTGACGGTGTTAAATTTAATATTTTTTATACCCTTAGCTTCCAATTCATCGATAATTTCGCTAGAAGTTTGCTGCTTCATCGCTGATTCTTTCCGATCATAATTTACAGCAATAAGTCCGAGTGTGTCCTCATTTTGAATGAAATACGTCCCAGCTTTTAATCGTTCAATGGCCTCCATTCCTGCAATCGAAATTTTTGTTTGTCCGATTGATTTGCGTGTACTTGGAATGAATGAGTTCTTTCCATTGACCAATTTCAACGGTTGCTCACTGCTCACTTCGCGTTGAATAGGAATGTTTGCATCAACACCAATGGTGGCAAATAAAGGGAAGTTTTGTGATGCAAATTCTCCTGCGCGAAGTAAAATGGTTGGGAACAAAGCATTCGCCGTAAAATTCCCGAAATCTTCTTGAAGTGCGGTTGTTAGGAGGAATGATTTCGTTCCTGAACGCATGAACAATGGCGCGTCGTTACGGAAATTGAGTAGTTGAAATCCGGTCGAAGCATTCACACGGTATGCTTTTCTCACATTCGGAAGGTTAAGGGCTTGATTTTCTTTCTCAAAAACGCCAATGAAGAATGGGTCTTTGTAGCGAATATCATCAAGTTTTAGTCCGTCGGTCATAACTTCGCCTAAACTCGGCAACTCTAATCCGGATAACAGGTCTCCATAGTCTGAACGATTGATTTGATTTCCCGGGATCACGAATACGGTTCCGCCTTTTTCGTGAAATTCTTTTAAGTCCGTGCTCAATCCAGACGGAATGTCATTTAAGCCGTTCAAAATCACAAGGTTTTTTTGGTTTAATAGGTCCTTTGTGTAGTTGCTACTCGAAATGGGATTGGTGTGATAAAAAGGTTCTACGGAAAATACGCTTGCAACTTTTTCGCTGGCATTCTCACCCGTTAAAATCAAGACTTCCGCACTTTTAGCCACTTCGTAGGCAAAATGAAATTCATCATCCCAATAAAGTTGTTTGTCATTGATGCTCACGAGTCCCGTTTTATAACCAATTCCTTTTTCCGTAAAGGGAAAACTCGTAGTGCGTTGTTCATTTGGTGCAAGGTCTAGAAACATCGTTCTGCGTTGATCTCTAATTTTCGCCGTTAATTCCAAGTTTACACGCTCTGATTTCGCATCGTTTTGAAGCCTCACAAATAGTTCATTCGGCTCTCCATTCTTGTGAACTGGTGTGGCAAACCAAACGGAATCAATGTATAAGTTCCCTGGATCTTGAGGGAGCAATTGAAACGCATAGTAATTAGATTCCTTGTCCTGTTTTATGCTTTTTGTTTCGAATGTACTTGATTGAAAATCGGACAAAAGAACGATTTGACGTGCTTTGATGCGCTCAACTTCGGCATCTTCTTTATCCAAGAAGGACTTCTGCCAAGAAATGACATCTCCAATGTCTCTTCGAATGGATGTTGGTTCAATTTTATCTAAGTAGGAAAGTGCTTCCATTTTTGTCAGCAAGCGCTGTTCGACACCATCCATTTTATTCGTAAACAGTAAAATGCGTGTTTCGAGTGGCGTTTTCGCTAACATGCGCTTGGCCATTTCTCTTCCTTCCGATAACAATTCTCCTTCTTCTCCAATTGCGGTCATGGAAAAAGAGTTGTCAAGGTAAATCGCTAATACATTTTTCCCGCCATTACGTCCATTTTCGTTCAAGGGAATAATGGGCATTGCAAACGCAAGGACGATGAAAATCAACGCGAGGCATCGGCTGATTAACACCAATAAATGACGAAGTTTTTGTGTGGATTTGTTTTCCTGTTCAATGAAACGAATAAATTTCAAGGAAGAAAAATAAAGTACCTTTTGTCTACGAAAATGAAAAAGGTGTATGATGATTGGAATCAGCAATAAAGAAAGAAGCCAAAGGCGTTCTGGATGTATAAATTCCATGAGTCAAATGTACTAAAATAAATCCATTAGTTGACGCCTAAAATTCCTTTTGCTATCAATTTTGCTTGCGTTCGGAGTTCTCCAATAGCGGTACTTTCCCAGAGCGTTCCTTTGCACAGATTTCCGATGGCGTAGATAGGGATTGGGGCCGAACCGACAACACGTAGATTTTCCGTTTGAATTTGAATTCCTTGTGAGGTCTCATCCGCAGTGATCCACTTTTGAAGGAATAATTCTTGAATGACTGGATTTGACATTTTTTCAATCGATGTCTCGGGTCCAGTACAGTTAATGAAACAGGAAAAATGGTCGTGTCGGTTATTTCCTTCGGTGTGAAAATGTATGCTAATGTGTTCCTTCTGCAGTTCTGCAGCACTCATTTTTCCGGCACACACTTCCAATCCACCGGAAGTTCTTTCTTTGTGAATCATTTCTGCGATATCTGCAGGAATGCGGTGACGAATGGTTCCCCATAAATGACGGAAACGCGCTAAAAATATTCTTTTTTCATGCAGGGAGAATCCTTGCCACCAAAGAGAGAACTCTGAACGAAGTGCATCGACATTTAGTAAAAACTGCCCTTCAGTTAATTGTTTCCTTTGTTGATTGAAAAAATGTACCAAAGAAACTAAATCTGTAGCTTTTGGACGAGCAGGTTCGACGGATAAATCTTCTTCTGGATGGGCAAGCATGTTGAATCCATGTGTGGACAATGCAACAATCTTTTGATGAAATCCTGCTGAACGTAAACGAAGAACCGTGTCCACCATTGTAAGTCCATTTCCGAGAATGAAAACGGGTAGTTTCGTTTGAATCTTACGGAATTCAATGTTCCAAGGATTCCCATGGAAGAAGGGGGATTCAGCGACATCTTTTGACACGTCTTTTGGAATCCGAGGCAGTTCATTCCCTGTTGCTAATACCACCAAGTCGTAGGCCTCGAAGGATGGAAATTCCTTTTCGTTTAAAACAATCGGAATCCCTTTTTGAGCGGCAAGGTCTTTTGTTTCTGTCCAAAGTTCACTTAGATAATGTCCGTAAATGGAACGTGGAGCAAATGCACTTGGATTAGAATGTTCGAGTCATCAGGGAAAGCACTCATGTTCTGACTTCTGACATTGAGTAATAAATCCCCTGAATCCGCTCTGTAAGCTGGGCCCAACGTTTCGGAATCGCTATGGTGAAAGCGCGTAATTTCCCCCTTGAATCCTTGGTCAATTAACTGACGGATTACCATGGTTCCAGCGAACCCACCTCCGATTACCGCGATTTTTTTAGGCATAAAAAAACTGCCCGAAATCGGGCAGCCTCCTTTTATTTATTACAAAATATTATTGTTGTTTCAGCGCTTCCAAACGTTTTTTGTACTCTTGACCTTTTTCGATTCGACCAAGTTTTGTGTTGGTTTTGTACAAAATATCTAAAATGGATTTTTCGTTAGGATTTTTCTCAATGTATTTTTCCAATGGAACTAAAGCCAGGGTGAACAATTCATTCGCTCTTTTCTCCATCTCCTTCACCTTTGGATCTTTCATGTCCAAGTTCATAGCGGCAGTTCTTGTTTCAGCAGCCCAGTTGTAGTAATGTGCTCCTAATTGGTACAGTGCTTCGTTGTATTCAGGGTCGATTTCAATAGCTTTAGACAATGCTTCAGCTGCTTTATCGTTCTGCTTCAACTCGATGTAAGAAGTTCCTAAGATGTAGTACAATTGTTTATTGTTCGCATCGATAGCTAATGCCTTGTTGATGTATACTTCTGTGTTTGCAACATCTCCTTTTTGCAAGTAGATGTTCACCATAGAAATCAGGGCATCGATGTTATTCGGGAATACTTCCAATACACTGTTTACCGCAACAATTGCTTTGTCAAATTCTTTGGCATCCAATAATTTGTCTACGTGGTTGTTCAAACTCAAGGTTGTATTGATCTCTGCATCCTTGTACTCTTCACCTAGAAATGAACGTAAATAATAAGACACTAAAAATGCGTTCAACGATTCCTCGTACTTTTTATTATTGTAAGCTTCGATACCTTGGTTAAACATCATGTCCGATCGGAATCCCATGAAGGATTGTGCATCTGAAGTCCATGTTTTTTTCGGATCATCTAACACCTTTTTGAAAGAAGCTTTGGATATCGCTTCATACTCTTTCATTTTCGCCTCATCCAATGGATTGGTCGCAGCGTCCATGGTCGCTACTTCGATAAGACTGTAGTAAATCTCAGCACGGTATAAGTGCATTTTGAAGTCCTCAGCAGTCTCTGGATTCACAGCAGCTAAATCGATGAATTTACGCGCTTCCTCCACCGTTTTTTTAGATGGTTCGATTCCGTTCGTCATCGGATTGTACTTTTTGTACGTCATAATGGCGTCTGTCACATTTTTTTTCTGTGCAAACGATCCAAAGGTCATAGCAGAAAATGCGATTACTGCTGTTAGTTTCATGAAGTTTCGTTTCATATCCTTGTATTTGATATTCTTATTATTAAGCTTCGTCGCCTGTTTCAATTTCTGTGCCAGAATCTGCTGTCTCATCCGTTAACGGAACATCCGCACCTTCGATTACTTCGATTTCTTCGTCCTCATCTTCAGTTCGTGGAACACGTGCAATCGCTGCAATCGCCGCTGTAGATTTCAAGTTAATCAAACGAACACCTTGTGCTGCTCTACCCATTGTACGAATGGTATCCACGTGCATGCGTATCGTTACACCTGATTTCGTGATGATCATCAAGTCATCTTCGTCGAATACGTTTTGGATGGAAAGTAATTTCCCTGTTTTTTCAGTGATATTCAACGTTTTCACCCCTTTACCTCCACGGTTGGTAATGCGGTAAACTGGTTCTTTGTCCTCTGGATCGTTCAAGAAGGTACGTTTTCCGTAACCTTTCTCAGAAACAACCAAAATCGTAGAGAAAACATCCTCGACACAAATCATTCCAATTAAGTAATCTTCTTCGCTTGTTAATGTCACACCGCGTACACCTGAGGCATTTCTACCCATTGGACGCACGGTTGATTCATTAAAGCGAATCGCACGACCAGAACTTGTTGCTAGAACGATTTCGTTTGTGCCATTTGTCAATTTTGCTTCTAGTAATTCATCGTTTTCACGGATTCCAATCGCATTGATTCCATTGGAACGTGGACGAGAGTAGGCCTCTAAGGATGTTTTCTTAATCACACCTTGTTTCGTACACATCATGATGAAGTTGTTTTCCACGTAGTCTTTGTCTGTTAAGTCCAGCACTTTTACATACGCTTTTACTTTATCATCTTGTGGAATATTGATCAAGTTTTGGATCGCTCTTCCTTTAGATACTTTCGTTCCCTCCGGAATTTCGTAAACACGCATCCAGAAACATCTACCTTTTTCAGTGAAGATTAACAAGTAGTTGTGGTTGGTTGCAACAAATAAGTGCTCCAAGAAATCTTGGTCACGTGTTGCAGATCCTTTGGATCCCATTCCACCTCTGTTTTGAACTTTGTATTCTGCTAAGTTGGTACGTTTGATGTATCCAGCATGTGAAATCGTTACAACAACTTCCTCATCTGCAATTAAATCCTCCATGCGCATTTCGCTGGCAGAGTATTCAATTCTAGAACGACGTTCGTCGCCATATTTATCGCGCATTTCATTCAAT
>JBEDJV010000079.1:0-6678 GCA_041172545.1 Bacteroidota bacterium
GGTATACTTAATTACCGGTTATCCAAAAAAAAGTAATTTTTTTTGCCACAGGTTGAATTTAAGTCACTGAAATCCATCAAAGTATTCGTTCAAACTCCATGCTTCAGGTCTGGCAGAGAACCAGGGTTTTATGGTTGGCCAAATGGATTGAAATAGCGGAGAAACGCGGTATCCCTCTAGTGCTTCCTCATTTTCCCAAAGGCTGTAGGTCATAACGACACACGGATTTTTGATGTCCTGAATTAATTTCATTCCGTGACAACCTGGAAATGTCGACACTGACCATTTCACTTGTTCGAAGTGATTCAAAAATGCTTCTAACTGTTCTTCTTGGAATTCTAATTTAACGATGCGGGTAATCATGGCATTAATCAAAGAGTGATTGAATGTCCTCTTTCGATCCTTTTGGTGTAAATTCTACATGAACCGGATCACCTTGTCTCATGCCAAATAACTTGTTCGCTCCACCCGTGCTACCATTTGCTCCACGATTAATCGCGATTTCAAGTAATTGACTGCTGTTAAATAGTGCTACGCGTTCACCCATCGTCACATTGTTATATGTTTCGTTGATTTCGTCGATGTAGTATTCCTTGTTCAAATACTTGATGGTGAAGGGTGTTTTTTCTCCGAAAGAATGAAAATCTGCTTTGCGAATATTCGTTATTAAGTTCCCATAACTATCCACATGAATGACATTGCCTCGAATCGTTAAGTTTTCAATGACCGGTTTGTGCATGAATGCTTTTTTGTAAGCATTTGTTGGCGTGGCAAAACTTCCGATTGAATCACCATTAGCCATTCTTTTCGCAAGTGGAATGAAGCAATTTTTAGTGGGAAACTTCACCATCTCAGGGTTATTTACAATTTCTGAGTATTGGTATAATTCATCCGGGCGTTCTTCGTCAAGAAAACATCCAAAGAATCCATTGTCATTGGAAATGAAATATTGTCCCTTAAAAACCATAATGGTGGGAAAGCTGACTTTATCTCCAACTAATATAGGTTCACTGTCTACACCAATGATGTGAATCGTTCCTTTTGGAAAGTCTTGAAAGCAACAGCGCAGTTGAAATGCAGCGTTTGCTACATCGAAAGGACGAATATTATGAGAGATGTCTATAATGGATGCTTGGGGCATTTGATTTAAAATCGCACCCTTAATTGCGGCTACATAGTAGTCTTGAAGTCCATTATCTGATGTAAGTGTTACGATTTGCATGTCAAACAGAAATCAGTGTCCGCAGAAATTTATAATTTTACCAAAAGTAATCTAATTTAGAGAATCACCCCTGAACACACAACAAAATAATTTGAATTTAGGAAATCGACATATAGAAATTACCGGTTTAAATCCGGCGGAAATCTTTGGTGTTAACGATGCAAAATTGCGCCACATCAAAACCTACTTTCCGAAGTTGAAAATCACCGCACGTGGAAACATGATTTCCCTTAATGGCGACGAAGAGGTGATGGATGAATTTGAACGAAAATTCAATTTACTCCTTCAGCATTACCATAAATTCAATCACCTAACAGAGAATAATATTGACAACCTCATGCTAGAGGATGGTTCCAAGTTACTTTCAAGCGACGATGGATCAGAGATTTTGGTTCACGGGAACGGTGGCGCAAAAATCAAAGCCCGTACGGTGAACCAAAAGAAGTTGGTTCAGGCTGTGGACAAAGACGATATGGTTTTTGCTGTAGGTCCAGCCGGAACAGGTAAAACTTACACAGCGGTCGCTCTTGCTGTCCGTGCTTTAAAAGCGAAGGAAGTGAAGCGCATCATTTTAACAAGACCGGCAGTTGAAGCAGGGGAGAACCTAGGTTTCCTTCCGGGAGATTTAAAGGAAAAACTAGATCCATATCTCATGCCGCTCTATGACGCATTGCGCGACATGATTCCCGCAGAGAAATTAGCAGATATGATAGAATTTGGCGTGATTGAAATCGCGCCATTGGCATTTATGCGTGGACGAACACTCGATAAGGCATTTGTAATTTTGGATGAAGCTCAAAATACGACCCAAATGCAAATGAAAATGTTTTTGACACGAATGGGAATGACCGCGAAATTCATCATTACTGGGGATATGTCCCAAGTTGATTTGCCCAGCAAGCAACGATCCGGATTGTCCTATGCCTTGGATGTTTTGAAGGACGTGGATGAAATAAGCGTGATCAGACTCGGACAGAGTGATGTCATAAGACACCGATTAGTGAAGAAAATCATCGAGGCATTCGATAAAGCAGAAATAGAAGCAAAAACACAAAAAGAACTAAAAGAAAACAAAGAATGAACGCAATAACAGAATCAAATTTCACTTTCAAGGGTCAAACAAACGTATATCACGGGAAAGTTCGCGATGTGTATACCTTGGAGAATGGTTTGTTAGTCATGGTGGCTTCTGATCGAATTTCTGCATTTGACCATATCTTACCGAAAGGAATTCCATTCAAAGGACAAGTGTTGAATCAAGTTGCAACAATGTTTTTGGATGCAACAAGAGATATTGTCCCAAATTGGTTAGTGGCAACACCAGATCCAAGTGTGGCAATTGGATTGGCGTGTGAACCAGTGAGAGTAGAAATGGTCATTCGTGGATACCTTGCCGGACACGCAGCACGTGAGTACAAATTAGGAAAACGAATGTTGTGTGGGGTCGTTCTTCCAGAAGGAATGAAAGAAAACGACCGTTTCCCAGTGCCAATTATTACACCGGCAACGAAAGCAGAAGAAGGACACGATGAGGATATTTCACGTGAAGATATTTTGTCAAAAGGTATTGTCCCTCAAGCCATTTATGAAAAAATGGAGGAGTACACACGAGCCTTATTTCAACGTGGTACAGAAATGGCGGCGGAACGTGGATTGATTTTAGTTGATACAAAATACGAATTCGGAATTCGAAATGGTGAGGTGATTTTGATCGACGAAATCCATACTCCAGATTCTTCCCGCTATTTTTATTTGGAAGGATACGAGGAAAGACAAGCGAGTGGTGAAGCCCAAAAGCAATTATCGAAAGAATTCGTTCGTCAATGGTTAATTGAAAACGATTTTCAAGGCCTTGATGGACAACACATGCCATTTATGCCGGATGAATTTGTACAAACCATTACAGATCGATACATCGAATTATACGAGAAAATCACTGGTAAATCTTTTGTTAAATCTGAAACAGCAGATATCAGCGCTCGCATTCAATCAAACGTAGATGCTTATTTGAATTCGCTGTGATTTCAGTCGGTGACCTTGTCATTAGTACATTCAAAGATTAAGCCTTAATTTTGCTCAAATGACGCTGATTGTTTGATTCCATTGGAATCCGTCAGCTGGATAAACGAAACTATGTCAGTTCATTCAAACGTAAAAAAAGTAACCACGCATACCCTTCATGAAATGAAGAATGCGGGTCAAAAAATATCCATGTTGACAGCCTATGATTTTTCCATGGCTCGCATTGTGGATGAAGCTGGAATCGATGTGATTTTAGTTGGAGATTCCGCATCCAATGTCATGGCTGGACACGAAACAACCTTGCCAATTACCTTGGATCAAATGATCTATCACGCTTCCTCCGTAGTTCGTGCGGTGAAACGTTCGTTAGTGGTTGTGGATATGCCTTTTGGTTCCTACCAGGGGAATTCAAAAGAAGCGCTTTCTAGTGCAATTAAAATCATGAAGGAAACGGGTGGACACGCCGTTAAAATGGAAGGTGGACAAGAGATCATTGAATCAATTCGTCGAATTTTGACCGCTGGAATTCCAGTGATGGGCCATTTAGGACTGACACCACAATCCATCTATAAGTTCGGAACATATGTTGTCCGTGCGAAGGAAGAGGAAGAGGCACAACGACTGATTGAGGATGCAAAGGCATTGGAAGCAGTTGGATGTTTCGCTATTGTGTTGGAGAAAATTCCTGCGCAACTTGCTGCACAAGTAGCAAAAATGGTTTCCATTCCAATTATTGGTATTGGTGCTGGTAACGGCGTAGATGGTCAAGTTCTTGTCGTGCACGACATGCTTGGAATCAACAATGAATTTAATCCGCGATTTTTACGGAAATACAACAATTTGCATGAGCAAATGATGAATTCGTTTCAAGCATACATCAAAGATGTACAGTCCGGAGACTTTCCCAATGAATCTGAACAATATTAATAGATGAGGTTCTTCTTGGTTCTTCTTTTGGTGATCCTTGCTTCTTGTTCGAATCAAGAAAAGCAAAATCAACAATCGAATTCAACGGAAGGAAATATTTGTCGGTATAGTAAATACCTCCGTGTTTTCAAAACGGGTAAGGGATACCTCATACGCATTCAACATCCAGAAAAGAAAGGGAAACAGTATCAATTGACTGTTACGAATAAAGCGCAGCACATCGCAGCATTGTCGTCGACGCACATAGGAATGTTATCAGCATTGAAGGAAGAAAATCGAATTTCTGCCATTACGGATATTCGCTATGTCTACAGTCCAATCGTAAAAAACAGGTTTAAGCAACGACACATTCTTGCGCTGCAAAATGAATCGTCTATGTCGGTCGATCAATTGCTTCGATCAAAAACTCAATATGTCATATATAGTGCTTTTTCCGGTTCCTTCTCCCAAGAAAAACGCTTGGAAAAATTAGGGATTCAGTGTGTTCCAAATTTTGATTGGCGAGAGCAAACGGCATTAGGAAGGGCAGAATGGATATTGCTTTTTGGTGTTTTGTGCGGCAAAGTTCCAGAAGCCATTCAATTGTTTAAATCCATTGAACAGTCGTATCTTCAGGCAAAAAAGGTGAACGTTCATTCGTCAGAAATGATCTCGGGAAATGTGACGGGTGATTATTGGTATGCACCATGTGGGAAGAGTTTTATGGCGGAGTTGTTTCGAGACGCAGGATTAAATTACATCTACAATTCAACCGAAGGAACAGGAAGTTTGGCGTATTCGATGGAGAAAATCATGAAGGATGGTGCGCAGGTGAAAATTTGGTTGAATCCAGGATTTTCGTCTAAAAAGGAAATCGTAAACGTCAATCCGAAAGCGAAATACATGCCCTTTTTTAATAAAGCGCGCATCTATTGCTACACCCACAATGCGAATAAGTTTTGGGAATTGAGTACCTTACGTCCGGATTGGATGATGGAGGATCTTGCGGAAATTTCTACTGGAAATACGACCAAAGGACTCCATTTTTACAAAGAAGTAAAATGAAAGACTGGAACTTGAAATGGATGTTGCTGTGTTTGCTGTGTTTTTTACCACTAGCCATGTATCAGCATTTGATTTCAGGTCAAATTGAAATTTCCTTTTCGAACCTCTTTGACGCTTTCGTAAACTATGATTCAAACAACACCAATCAAGTATTAGTGAGAGAATTTAGAATCCCACGTTTACTGATGGCCGTTGTCGCAGGAGCTGGCTTGTCCTTGTCTGGAATGTTGATGCAAACCTTATTCAAGAATCCACTTGCTGGACCTTACGTTCTAGGAATAAATTCAGGCGCAAGTTTACTGATTGCATTGAGTTTGATGACAGGTGTGCAGTTTTTTCAATCTAATTTTGGATTAATTGGAACGGCATTGATCGGTGCATTTGCCGCTGGACTACTCATGATGTTGATTGCACAACGATTAAAATCACAGATTACCTTATTATTGGTTGGACTGATGTTTGGGAGTTTTACGTCGGCCTTCGTTTCTATTTTAGAATCATTTGCAGGAGCGGAATCCTTAAAATCCTTTACGATGTGGTCTATGGGTTCCTTACAACAAGTTGAATTTAGTCAATTGGGTGTCATACTATTGATTTTTTCTTCAGGAATTCTTGGTTCCTTCCTATTGGTGAAACCATTGAATATGCTTGTCATTGGAGAGAAGTCCGCTGCCTTACTCGGACTACAGATAAAGTCCATTCGTATGTTGGTTTTATTGTTAACCGCTTTGTTTGCGGGATTAATCACTGCATTTTGTGGTCCTATTGCATTTGTTGGAATTGCGATTCCCAATTTGACACGGATATTATTCCAAACGACGAATCACCGTTACTTGATTATGGGAAATTGTTTGATTGGAGCTATTTTTCTTTTGTTAACGGATTCATTTATTCAAGTGTTGGAAGGACAATTGAGTATTCCTTTGAATGCCATCACTTCTATTATCGGCGCTCCTTTTGTTGTATTCTTATTAATGCGTAAACTCAGATGATTCAATTAAGACATGTGAAGATTGGGCATCACGATACACTGTTGCGTGCCGAGGACCTGAAGTTATCGTCGGGAAACATCTATGCATTAATTGGTAGAAATGGGATTGGTAAATCGACCTTTATTCAAACGATTACAGGACTTATTAAACCATTAGCTGGTGAAATTGTCATCGATGGGAAATCCATTTCAGGATTCAAAATCAACGATATTGCGGAAACCATTTCCCTTGTAGATACGCGATTTGAGGGAGTGGAGTATTTAAAGGTGAAAGATTATTTGGCTTTGGGTCGAGCGCCATTCACGGATGCATTTGGCCGCTTAACTTCGAAGGATTGGCAATTGGTTCAAAACGTAGCTTCCGATTTAAATATTGCTCATTTACTTGATAAATACACCGATCAAATTAGTGATGGAGAACGTCAACTCTGTTCTGTCGGTAGAGCATTTGTTCAAGAAACACCAGTAGTAC
>JBEDJV010000080.1:0-6597 GCA_041172545.1 Bacteroidota bacterium
ACATAAACAGATCCTAGTGCGCAATCATTCGTTTCTACACCCGTTTGCTGCAATCCCACTTCAAATCCTGAAATTTCATAGGGTGAAGCTGCGTGTTTCGAACCAATAGTCATAGCAGCATGAATGGATGATCCTTCGAACGCTTTCGCTAGAACAATCGGACTCACGCACAACGCAACGATCGGTTTTCCAATGTTGACCAAGTTGACTAATAACAACTTCACATCTGGACGAATTGTCGCGTTTGAACCCTCAAAGGCCCAAGAAGTGAAGTTTTTCGCACTACCGAATCCACCAGGAATAACCAAGGCATCGATATCAGCCGGAACAATGTTTTCAATTTTTTGAATGTCGCCACGAGCAATGCGCGCTGCTTCTACTAACATATTTCGCGATTCCGGCATTTCTTCGCCGTTCAAGTGGTTGACCACGTGGTGTTGATCAGCATCGATGCCAATACAAACCGCTTGAGCGCCCATTTGGTCAATCGCTAGCAAACTCAAAACGGCCTCTTGGATTTCTGCGCCATCATACACGCCACAACCGGATAATAAAACGCCTATTTTCAACATGTTAACTTATTTATTTGACTAAATTACGATATAATTCTTCATACATAGGAAGAATCCGTGCCAAACTAAATTCTTCGGAACGTAATTTCGCTTGTTTTTTAAAGTTAGGATGATTTTCGGGCTTCAATAATTCAAGGGTGTTTTTGGCCATGTCATCTATATCACCAACATCAGATAAATAACCTGAGTAACCGTGAATGTTGACTTCCGGAATACCACCCGTATTCGATGAAATAACAGGAACGCCCACAGCCATCGCTTCCAATGCTGCTAGTCCAAAACTTTCTGTTTCTGATGGAAGTAAAAAGACATCCGCCATTTCTAAAACATGGGAGGTATCTCTAACTTTACCTAAAAAGATGACTTGGTCACATAAATTCAATTCGCGACATAGGCGCTCGCAGTTGTAACGATCTGGACCATCGCCAACAAGAATTAGTTTTGATGGAATTTCAGCATTTACCTTAGCAAATACGCGCAATACATCATCTACGCGTTTCACGGGACGAAAATTGGAGATGTGACAAAGGATTCGTTCCCCATCACTCGCATATTTTTGTCGCATATACACAGTGTAATGCTCGTCTTCGGCATCTTCCACCACGAAGTTAGGAATCACATGGATGTCTCGTGTTACTTGAAAATGTGCGTATGTATCATGTTTCAAACTTTCCGAAACGGTGGTTACCGCGTCCGAATGGTTGATGCAAAACGTAATCACTGGTTCAAACGAAGGATCCTTACCTACAAGGGTAATGTCTGTTCCATGAAGTGTCGTCACAAAGGGAATTTCAATTCCTTGTGCTTTCAAAATTTGCTGCGCCATAAACGCTGCAGATGCATGTGGAATCGCGTAATGTACGTGGAGAATGTCTAGGTTTTCGTGCTTCACCACATCCACCATTTTACTGGCAAGTTGTGTTTCGTACGGTTGAAAATCAAAAAGTGGATAATCCGTCAAGGAAACCTCATGGTAAAAAATGTTCTCCCGGAAAGATCCTAGTCGAACTGGCTGAGAATACGTGATAAAATGAATCTCATGTCCCTTTGCTGATAGTGCTTTACCTAACTCCGTCGCTACAACCCCGCTTCCTCCATATGTTGGATAAAGTACAATGCCTACTTTCATGTTTATTTGGATAATGGAATAAATAATGTGATGCGATAGATAATCGGTAAAATGCGTACCACTTGTCCTAATTCATTTTTGATTCGGAAATTGTATGAACTACGGAACGGACTATTATCTGCATTGATAACATCATAAAACAATGCTAAATTCAAGTTAATTTTTGGTGTTAATTTCAAATAGAATCCACCACCAACAAAGAGCGTTGGGGCCCATTTTTTTTGTGCAGATTGAAAATTGATATAATTAAATGGACTATGTAGCATCTGAAATTCCACCCCAGCAAAAACCTTATCCTGGTAACGCATGTGAGCAAAAGCTCCAGCGCCATATATCGTGAATTGCGATTGAACATTCAGGTAATTGGACCAAGATCGGTGCAAACGAAAGGAAGGACCAATGATCAAGTTATTTTGAAGTTTCGCTGCGTATTTAAGTTCACCACCAAAGGTACCACCAAGCTGAGATCCACCGCCAAAGGCCTCGATTCCTAGTTCTGAACTTTGAATTTGTGCGCTAACCCCAAACTGCCATAAACACAGAAAAATCCCGATTATAAATTGCTTCATATTTTTCTTTTCTACAAAGATAACTTGATTTAGGTCAAGATGTATGTTCTTGCTATCTTTGCAAAAACTTTCTTATGACAATCCTAGACGGTAAAGCAACAGCAGCGCAAATTCGCACGGAACTCGCACAAGCAGTTCAACAGCGAAAATTAGATGGAAAAAAAATTCCCCACCTTGCGGCTGTACTCGTAGGTAATGATGGTGGATCTGTTTCTTACGTCAATTCGAAAGTGAGCGCCTGTGACCAGATTGGATTTGAAAGCACCCTCATTCGTTACGATTCATCGGTTCCCGAGGATATTTTATTGGATAAAGTTCGTCAGTTAAACGAGGACAAAAGCATCGATGGATTTATCGTACAGCTTCCTTTACCGGCGCACATCGATGAACTAAAAATCACACAAGCAATCGACCCAAAGAAAGACGTGGACGGATTTCATCCACGAAATCTTGGAAACATGATTTTGAACTTGCCAGGATTCTTGCCAGCAACTCCTGCCGGAATCATGGCATTGATCGAACGAAACAACATCGAAACGGAAGGTAAAAATTGTGTCATTATTGGACGTAGTAACATTGTCGGCACACCACTTTCCATTATGCTGGGAAGAAATGCAAATCCAGGAAACTGCACCGTTACTCTGGCACACTCGCGCACCGAGAACTTGAAGGAAATTTGTTTACAAGCAGACATTCTCATAGCAGCCATTGGTCAACCTAACTTCGTTACTGCTGACATGGTAAAAACAGGAGCGGTGATTATAGACGTTGGAACAACACGTGTAGACGATGCTACGCGCGAACGCGGATGGAGACTTGTTGGTGATGTGAACTTCGATGAAGTTGCTCCGAAATGTAGTTTTATCAGTCCTGTGCCAGGAGGTGTTGGTCCAATGACAATTGCATCTTTGATGATGAACACCTTAAAAGCAATGGAACTAAAAGGAAAATAATGGAACAATTTGCCGTAAACGGAGAATACATTGAATTAATGGGTTTGTTGAAAGCCTTAGGAATTGCTGAAACCGGTGGTCACGCCAAACACATCGTGGATTCTGGCATTGTATACCGTAACGGTCAAATCGAAACCAGAAGAAGAGCGAAATTAGTGAAAGGCGATATCCTACTGATTGAAGACCTAAAAGTCGAACTGATTTAAAAAAAGGCAAGACCTTTCGGACTCACCTTTTCTTTCTACTTCATTTCGTTCAGACAGATTTATTTCAAATACCTAAAATCTTGTCCAGCTTTCACTGTTAAAAGTGTTTCGTATATCAATCGAATGCAATTTTCCACATCCTCTTTTTGTACCATTTCCACTGTTGTATGCATGTATCGAAGTGGCAAGGAAATCAAGGCACTTGTCACACCTTCATTGGAATACGCAAACGCATCTGTATCTGTTCCGGTTGAACGAGAAACAGCGGCACGTTGAAATGGAATTTTGTTTTTCTCTGCCGCTTTGATGATTTGTTTCAAGAAGTTATTTTGAACTGCAGGCCCGTAGGTTAATACCGGTCCATCTCCCGATTTCTGATCTCCGTTTTCAATCTTATCTACCATAGGTGTACCAGTATCGTGACAAACATCTGTGATTAAAGCTAAATCAGGTTTGATGCGATTCGCCATCATTTCTGCTCCACGTAATCCGATTTCTTCTTGAACGGAATTCACGACATACAAGGTAAATGGCAATTTCTTTTTCGCGTCTTTTAACATACGTGCAACTTCCGCAATCATGAATCCACCCATACGGTTATCGAGTGCGCGTCCAACATATTTATTCTTGTTCAAAATCATGAATTCGTCTTCGAACGTGGCAACACAACCGACGTGTACGCCTAAAGCTTCTACCTCATCTTTGGAGTTACATCCGCAGTCCAAGAAAATGTTTTTCATGCTCGGTGTCTCTTCTTTTTGTTGACGCATGTGAATCGCTGGCCAACCAAAAACAGCTTTGACAATCCCTTTGTCCGTATGAATATTCACACGTTTTGACGGTGCGATCATGTGATCGGATCCTCCGTTGCGTCGCAAATAAATAAATCCATCTTTGGTGATGTAATGAACAAACCAAGAAATTTCATCGGCATGTGCTTCAATGACAACTTTGTAAGGTTGACCCGGATTAATGATACCTGCAACGGAACCGTAATTGTCTGTAATGTAATCATCTACATAAGGTTTAATGTAGTCTAACCACATTTTTTGTCCCGCAGACTCGAATCCAGTTGGACTCGCATTGTTTAAATAATCCGCTAAAAACTTCTCTGATTTTGCTTGAATGATTTTTCCCATTTTGTTATTTCATTAATGTTACATTTCCTTTGATGATGGTATGTAAACCGCCTAAACAGTCTACATCCAAATAGTAGTCAAATACGTCTGGATCCAATTTTTTTCCTTTAAATGTTCCGTCCCAGCCTATGTTTTGGTCAGTCGTTTCAAATACCAATTCTCCCCATCGATTAAAAACACGGAAGATACATTTCTCTATCCATATGCCACGAACGAACAAGACATCATTCTCTTGGTCGCCATTTGGTGTAAATGCATTTGGAACAAACACATACGGTTCATCACACACAATTTCATAGACTTTCACTAATGCGGTGTCCGATTTGGTACACAGTCCGTCGCTAGCTGTTAACGTATAAATCATCGTTTCCAATGGCGAAACAGCGGTTTGTAAAGACAATGGATTGGCCAAGGCAAACGTCGGACTCCAAATAAAACTAGCATTTGATGGAACAATCCCCGTTAATTGAGTCGTTCCACCCGGCATGACAATATTCGGATTCGCCGTCGCTAAAACTGTTCCTTGATTGAAGGTGGACACATAGACAAACTGAGAATCAAGCACCACACATCCTTGTGGTGAAGTCGCTTGTAAATACACATATTGCGATCCTGGTAAGGAACATTGTGCCGTTGCTTGATTATTTGGATTGATGACCACATTTGGACTCGTCCACAATAAGCTAAATGATCCTAAACCGTTTGTTTGTGCGAGAAGTTGCAATGGATTGGTGCTGCAAATAGAATCCAAACATTGAATGGAAACGGATTCACTGAAAATGGAAATGTGCACACTGTCTGTCACACTACAGTAGCCGTTGTCCGCTTGAAAATAATACGTTTGATTCTGAGGATCGACAAGGGTTAAATTTGGATTCTGTAAATCGACATTCAAGGTATCACTGAAATCATCAGTGTTTGACCAAAGATAAGATGCAGCCGAACCTGTCATGATTGGAGTCAAGATTGTTTCGACCGATTCACATAAAAAAATCGTATCCGGAAGATTCACGAGTAAAGGTGCAGAAACCTGAATGTTTAACACGTAGGTGTCCTGCCCCAAACAGATACTATCTGAAATGGTCAATTGAATTTGATAAGACCCAGGACTTGAATACGTCAGTGTTGGATTAAAATTGACCGAATCAATCACTCCATTTCCAAAGTCCCAAAGGAAATCGGTAGTAAATGTAGAACTGTTGTTCAAGGTGACGACAAATGGGGCACATCCCAAAGTATCACTTACACTAAAAAATGCTTGCAGCGGAACATCGAATTCCAGGTAAACACTATCCAACTTCGAGCAATAAGAATTGCCGACTTCAATGAAATACCATCCAGGAGTAGAAACGAAAACCGTTGAATCGTTCGGGTTATTTAAGGGATTACTCAAATTGGCATTTTGCGACCAAATGAATTGTGTTCCAGTTCCATTATGAAACGCAACGAGTTCAAAGGGATTCGAACTGCACAAACTGATTGTATCGAGGACATTCAATTGAATGGAGTCCAACACAAGCACTTGAATATTTGCTGTATCCGTTAACAGACAAACACTATCCGTCACATACAGGTTCACGTTGTATGATCCCGCCTGTGTGTACGTAACTGAAGGATTAAAAATCACGCTCGTCGTGTCGCCATTCCCGAAATCCCACAAATACGAGTCTAATTGGGTCGATGTATTTTGGAAATTGACGGTTAAATCCGCACATCCTGAAACGTTGTTTGTCGTAAAGGAAGCACTTGGAATTAACTGAAAATCGAACTTAAAGACTAAGTTATTACAGTTGGATGAATTGTTTGACGAAGACCAGGCTCCTGGTGAGGTTGGGAAGTCACTGTGTGCACCGCATCCGCCACAAACCGACTGATAAACGACACCATTTTTATCAAAGCGAGAAGTTCCACCATCGACGTGCTCTTGAGCTAAGGATCCCCCAATGTATGAACCATAAAGTAATCCTGAAAAGTCATTTTGGACGACCATCAAGTAAAAATCAAATCCTGTGGTGGAGGACTGAAAAGC